>JAKOSS010000419.1 GCA_029777145.1 Acidobacteriota bacterium
GTTCGATCATCAGGAAATTCCGAAGGCGTTGCTCGATTACGCTGCCTTTCGCGACGAATTCAAGGGTTTGCCGGATTCGGAGATCGTTGAAAAGTCGCTCGCCGGCGGTGAACGGATCACGCTGCCGCAGATCGTTTACGCCGCTCACACGGTCGCGCTCTATCCGTCGATCTCGCAGGTCATCGAACGAAATAGGTCGGCGGTCGCGCTCGGGTTCATCGAATCGAGCTATCGCGACGGCGACGAGATCGTCTGGATCGCGGCCGAGATCGACTCGAAACTCGAAGCTTCGCGCGAGTTGACGGAATTCTGGTGCGACCGGCTCGAGATGGTGGCGCATGTCTGCGATTTCTCGAATTACAGGCTTTGGCTAGTCGCTCCCGAAGGATTTTCGGCCGATGCCCGCGAGGCACTCGACGAGCGCCGCGCGCTTGGTTCGAGCCGCAAACAGATCGATCTGCTGACGGGTTTTCTCGGCGCTCCGATCGCCTCAAAGGCTGCTGCGAACGAGTATGAGATGGTCGTGCCGATGGGCGACGACACCGAGATCATCGCCGCGCAGACGATCGAGGAGATCGCGCGCCGGCATCATTTCGCGCCGAAAGCGATCAATCAGATCAAGACCGCGCTCGTCGAGGCTTGCATCAACGCCGCCGAGCATTCCCACAGTCCGGACCGCAAGATCTACCAGCGTTTTGTCGTCGAGGACGACCGGATCACGATCACCGTCTCGAACCGCGGCCTGCGTTTGAAGGACAAGCAAACCCGCGAGGTCGATCCCAGCGAGGGCCGCCGCGGTTGGGGGCTCAAACTCATGCGCTCGCTGATGGACGAAGTGAAGATCGAGCAGACCGACGACGGCACCCGCATCACGATGGTGAAGAAACTCGGCTAGTTCAGGATTCGAACTCAAAAATCAAAATTCAAGAACAGTCGCTGCATAAAGTCGTTCAAACAACGCGAGCGTGGTCGCGGAATCCTCCGACGGCCAGCCGTCGCTCGAGCACCTGTCCGACACTTTTCGATTGCCGATTCCGGATCTGGGATGCGGATTGTACTAGTGCCACTTGTTGATTGGCGATCACCCAGAGGTTAGGTGGTCAACAAGTCGCAAAGCGACGGCATCGCGTAGCCGTGGACGTCAGTCCACGGAACATCTCCCAGATAATTCCGGAGTCGCGTCAGTGACGAAGCATTTGGGGATGGGGAATGGGGATTTTCGGATTGTGACGAAAGGCCATTCACATACGGCATTTGCAAAACGATCGCCGGCGTCGCTTTCTGAACGTGAGTGAGGTCACGCCAAATCTATTTCGTTGGCTTTTCGCTCCATTTATTGGCGTAGCGAGCCGGCACTCGATACTTGATAAGCAGATCGTCGCCGTTACGCCAGCGTATCCAGCCCGAAAAACGTATCCGATCAGGTTCCGACGCCCCGCTCACTAACATCCACTCGCCTTTGATGACAACCGGTTGGAAATATTTCACCCCATCCGGCAGATCATCCGCGACCGGTCCGTCGGGAGCGGAGCGAATAGGATTGTCGGCGAGATCGGTCATCACTCCCGCGCTCGTCATGATCGTCTCCTCCCAGTCGAACTTGTCGAAGAGCGGATCTGATTTGGGAACATATTTGACCGTCTCTTTCGCTTCGTTGACGACAACCTGATACCAGTAGTCGCACTCTCCGATCAACCGCAGTTCCGGACCGGCTACCGTAAAAGGATATATCGGCCGGTAGTCGGGGTTGTCGTTCCGCTCGAAGTATTTCGGATTGTTCTCGCTTATTGCCACTTCGTACCAGACGGTTCCGTCATCGTTGTAGAATCGGTAAACGTCGGAATCCTTTCTGTCCTGAAGAAATCTTTTGCCGTTGCCGACCGACTCTCCAAGCACGGCAAACGCCTTCGTGAATTCGCAACGCGCCGGCGGGGGAATCTGTGCGAACGTTGTCGAGCCGAAAAGAAGGCTTGCGCCAAAAACGGCGATTATCGCGACTTTTTGTCGAAAAATTTGTGATTTCATTGAAAAATCCTCCGAAACCGGTATGGTCATTTCTTCAATTTCGTGCCGGTTCACGCCGGCGGGGTATGCATGCCGCATCACCTGCGGCGTTTCCATCGTCAATGAGTTCGGGCACCGATTGCCGCCGTTTCCAATCGTACACCGACCGATGGCATGTTGGTGAAAACGTGACGCGGACCGGCTTACTCCCCACCGCCTACTTCGAAGTAGCTGACAGA
>JAKOSS010000035.1 GCA_029777145.1 Acidobacteriota bacterium
ATGAAGAACCTCGGGATCAACGTTGAGAAACAAGTGCCCTAAGCCTCCTCGCACCTGGATTTCACCCGGATGAACAATTTCCGCAGATTCTTGTCGATTTCCGGCGTATTCAGGTTTTCAAGGCGCGCGATATGATTCGCGCAGTTCCACCAACCGAAAGCCATCACCTCGACCTGCGCAAACTTCAGGCGGTCGGGAGAAGCCATCTCACTGTCGAATCGCTCCTTAACTTTCTCGGGATTTCCGTTCAGACTGCGCGAGTTCATATTCACTTTCAACCAAGCGTCGATCAGAGATTGGCCACCGATGATCAGCGGCTCGGCATATTCCTTGACGCATGACGGCGCGAAGTCGACGTCCCGAAGGCGCACCGGCTGCTTGTAACCGAGAATAGTTGCCCGCGACAGAACGTAAACACGGTCGATCTCGGTCAGTTTGTCGCGCCACATCTTCTGCCAGTATGGTTCATCGACGACCTTGAGTCCGGCAAGGTCGCTCCGAAGCTTCGTGTATTCGGCGTCGAGAGCAACTGTATTCAGTTTGTCGATGTCGGAATACTTGAAGACAGTCGTATCGGTTCTGATCAGATCGAATTCACCATTCTGTGACAGCCGGACGGTATCGCGGATCTGCTCAATCGAATATTTCCGTGAGTCGAAGGTGCCCGAATTATCGCAGAAACCGTCGTTCCATTTGTAGGTTTTGACCTGTCCGAACACAGTTGCGGGAAGAAGTGCCAGGGCCAGGATTGTGATTACGCTTCTCATCCAAAACAACCTCCGTTACTGATAAGCGCCTGCACAGTCGAACTTAGCAGACGTTTTGATTGTACGGCTACTTGCCGCAACTGTCTTCGGAACGGGTCGCGCATTGGGACACCATATTTGTGACGCTTTGGGCCCTGATCCCCAAACATGCCCGTGGGGGAGTTTTACCGCACCGCCATGCTGACTGCGGAATTGTCCGCGGGCTTTAATTCGAATGCCTCATAAAGCCCTCGGAACAACTCTTGCAACACTCATAGGCTAAACAACATGGGCAAGTCTCTCACGGCATGTGAGAAATGGAGAGTAAAGGGGCTCGGAGCGAGCCCCTCAGGACGGACTGACCGCAATTTCACATGGGCGGGCGTTGGGAAGTGCGCCAGTTCCTTATTTCACGGCCTCAAGGATCAAATTGAACGGCGTTTCAGTCGCGCGGCGGAAACTGGCGAACCCGGCTTCCATGAAGACATCGCGAAGTCTCGCCTCGCCGGCCTGCGCTCCGAGTCCGAGCCCGACTTCCTGCGACAACGAATTCGGCGTGCAGATACACGTCGACGCTGCATAAAACAGCCGTCCGACGGGATTCAGGTTGTCCTCGATCCGATCTCCCGCGAACGGTTCGACAAGAAGCACGGAGCCGTCGGGTTTCAATGCCTCGTGTGCATGCCGCGCCGCACCCACCGGATCGCCCATGTCGTGCAGACAATCGAAATAGCAGACGAGATCAAAGTCACCGCCGGTGAACTCTTTCGCCCGCGCCTGTTCGAAAGAGACGCGATCCGAAACCCCGCCGTCGGCGGCGCGCTTGCGGGCGGTTTCGATCGACGGCGCATGATAATCGAACCCAAAGAAACGGGAGTTCGGGAACGCCTGCGCCATGATCACGGTCGAAGCGCCGTGGCCGCAGCCGATATCCGCGACTTTCGCGCCCGATTCAAGTTTTTCAACAACTCCGTGAAGCGAAGGCAACCATTCAGTAACGAGATGTGCGCGATAACCGGGCCTGAAGAAACGTTCCGTGCCGGAAAACATGCAAGGATGATGCTCGCCCCACGCGAGCGCGCCGTTGCCGCGAAACGCGTTGACGATCTTGTCTTTATCGAGGTAAAGGGCCGACAGCACGCTCGCGCCTCCGGCGACATAAACCGGAGAATCTTCGAGCGCGAGTGCCATCGCCTGCTCTTCGGGAAGTCTGAATTTCCCGTCGCTTAATTCGATGTAACCGGCGGCGGTGTTTGCGTTGAGCCATTCGCGAACGAGCCGCGGCTGGCATCCGGTTTCGGACGCGAGTTCATCGGCCGAGATCGATCGGCCGTCGGCCATTGCCTTGTAAAATCCGAGTTCCTCGCCGATCACGACATTCGCCATCATTGCGGCGCCGCCCATATCGGTGACCAGCTTTCCCATGAATTCGTGCAGTTTGCCTTCGTCCATCTCCCTTCTCCTTTACAAAATGCAAAGGCACCTGCCCGTCATCAGCAGGTGCCTGTCGTCAATGTGGCCAACCGTTCCCGCATCCGGGAACCGTCGGTTGATATTCTTACTCGCCATCGAACCATTCTCCGATCTTGCGGTCGGCGATCAAGAACCTATTTGGGAAAAAACGCGACGATGATATAGAAAGTCGGATTCAATAGCAAGACAGTGAGCAGTCAGCAGTCAGCGGCGAGCAGTCAACCTGTGATTTTCGATTTTCGATTTTCGATTTGCGATTGTCGTTTGCCCGGAAACAACGTCGCGCTCACGGCTCACGGCTCACTGCTCACTGCTCACTTCGTCCTCTTCAACAATACAACATCGTGCGTCCAGCGGCCTTGAGCGATCACGATCGTCTTGCCATCTTGTGAAACAGAAAGATCGTTGATATCGAGGTCCTCCAGAGTCTTCATTCGCTTTGGCTCGGAACCGTCGGGGTACTGCTTCCAGAGGGCGCAGTTCCGGGTCTCTATTTCACACGCGGCGATCAAAAACGCCGAACCGTCAGGCAACCAGGTCGCCGCCCGAATGCGCAATTCCGGATACGGAGTCTTGAGTGTCGAGATGCTTTCACCGGTGTTGAGATCGACCAGTTGGTACCTGTCATCGGGAGCTTCGTTTTGAAATACCGCCGCGCGCGGCGAGTCGGGCGAGATCGCGAAATGGGTACGCGGGATCGAAGTAATGGCCTGCGGATCGCCGCCGGCGGACGGCGCTTTCCAGATCGTTCCGTTCAGCGCTTGCCTGAAAAATACCCAACGATCGTCCGGCGACGTTTCGTACGGAGCGCCGCCGTCGCGTTCCGTGACCTGCGTTTGCTCGGTTCCGTCCGGTTTCATCCGCCAGAGCTGCGCCGAGCCCGAGCGATTCGAGACGAAAAAGACAGTCTTTCCGTCCCGCGAGGTCAGCGGCCAACCGTCGTCTGCGGAATTGTTCGTCAGCTGCTGTTGTCCCGATCCATCAGGCAGAATGCTCCAGATCTCGTCGTTCCCGGACTGGATCGACTGAAAGTAGATGCGTCCGTCGGGCGAAAACCGCGCGGACGACGCGATCGCGAGTTCCTTTCCGGTCGTCGGATCTTCAAGAGCCGAGATCCGGGCCTTGAAATCCTGATTGATGCGGGTCGATACGATCTTCGATGCAGTACGGTCAAGACTGAGAACCGAGTAAGTTTCGGCGTCATCGGTCAGCGGCTCGGCGCCGCGGCCGTCGGCCGGCATCCGCCAGATACGGAAATTCTTGTTCGGGACGCGCGAGGCCGTAAGCAGCAGCCCGCCATCGGGGAGATACGCGAGATTCTTGATGTTGAAGAACCTCTCGTCGGAAACCGGGCTTTCGGCACCGGACTCAATATTGACCGACATCAGTCCGAATTCGTTGGAAGCGGTCGACGATTGACCGACGGCGAACGTGATCGACTTTCCGTCGGGAGCGAAGCGGTTGTCATCGATCCGGAACGGCTTGGGTCTCGTCGCCAGTCGCCGCGGATTCGATCCGTCGGCCGCGTTTGCGATCCAAAGCGAGCAGTTTTCGGATTCGGTGTGCGGACAGCGGACAAACGAGATCTGCTTCCCGTCCGGAGAAATGCCGAGCCAGCCTTCCGAATCAGATGCGAGTTTCTGCGGCACGCCGCCGAAGATCGGAACCCGGAAAACGCCGGCGGACTCGCCCGTCTTCAGCGGTTTACGGACGAAATAGAGCGTTGATCCGTCGGGTGAGATCGCGAGCCCGAAATACCGATTGTCGGTCGGCTGAATGATCTCAACGACGCTTCCGGTATCCAGTTGCCGGAGCCACACGCTTCCGCGCTCGCTGCCGAGTCCGATCGTGTACACGACGAACTTTCCCTCGGGATCGAGAACGGCGAAGGCGGCGGTTCCCGAGTTCGTCAGTTTTTCCGACGAGAACTCGGATTCGAACACCCGTCCCGGATCGTGGCTGACCAGCCTCACGACCAGCCAAACCGCGCCGCTGACCACGATGGCGATCAAGACCCCGATCGCGATCATCGTCCGCTGTCCGATCGGCTCCGACGAAACCGGTACGGCGGCGTCGGCGCGAGGTGCGGCAACGTCACCGACTTCCGGCGCCTTGAGGCCCTGATCCTCGCGCGGAATCAACCGGACGTCGGCAATGAACCGATAGCCGTGACCTCGGACGGTTTTGATGTATTGCGGCTGATGGGCTTCGTCACCAAGGAGCTTGCGAAGCTGGCCGATGTTGAATGTGAGATTGCTTTCCTCGACGAAGCTGTCGGCCCAGATCGAATCCATGAGATTCTCCTTCTTCAGGAGCTTCCCGCGGTTCTCGACAAAGATCACGAGCAATTCGAACCCTTTCGGCGTGAGTTCAAGGACCTCTCCGTCGCGTGTCAGTATCTTCTCCTCGACATCGAGACAGAAATCTCCGAATTCGTATAAGTAGTTGAGGGACAACGACATAACTCACCTAAGAATTCTCTCAGATAATTCTCAACTGTTTCTCAAGATTTCTCATTCTAGCGTTTTGTATGGTGAAGGACAACGGCGCAGTCAGCCACGCAAGTCGGGGTGTGCCGTTGTCATAAATAGGAAGAAAAATGATGGAGAAAATTCATATGTTAGGTGAGTCATACAACACCGCCGCGAACGTCGCGGCGACTTATAACTTTCGCGACACGCTCGCGGCGTCGCAGAAAAACAACTGGCGTATCGAGGACATCATCGGCGGCGAAAAGCAGCTCGACTTCTCGAAGCCGTTCATGCCGGAAGCGCTCGCGCGGACCGGAGCGATCGAGGGGTTCTCGTATTCGGAAAAGCGCCTCCTGAACCAGATCAAAGGACACGCGTATTTGACGATCTTCGGGATCGTCGAGGAGTTCATCCTGCCGTTTCTTCTCGATCACATTCGGCCGTCGCTCGACAAGGACGACTACCGCGTGCGGGCGATCCTGCAGTTCGCCGGTGAAGAGGCCAAGCACATTCAGCTGTTCAAGACCTTCGAAGAGGAATTCAAGAAGCGCTTTCCGGTCGAGTGCCCGGTCATCGGACCGGCCGCCGAGATCGGCGCGCATGTGCTTTCGCACGGTCCGTTGGCAGTCGGGCTCTTGATCCTCGGGATCGAGTGGGCGACGCAGGCGCACTATCTCGAGAGTATCCGCGACGATGCCGAGCTCGATCCGCTGTTCAAGGATCTGCTCAAGCATCACTGGATGGAAGAAGCTCAGCACGCCAAGCTCGACACGCTGATGGTCGAGGCGCTCGCCGAAGGAATGACCGAGGACGAGATCGCCGCGGCGGTTGACGAGTACTGCGCGCTCGGCGGCTTTTTCGACGGCGGAACGCGCCAGCAGGCGATCCTCGACATCGAGACCTTCGAACGGGTCAGCGGCCGGACTCTCGGCGAGACCGAACGCGCCGAACTGACGGACGCGATGCATCAGGCGAATCGCTGGACGTACATCGGATCGGGAATGACGCATCCGCGTTTTCTCGAAACGCTCGGAAAACTGAGTCCGGCGCAGCGTCGGCGGATTGAAGAAATGGCTCCGGCATTTTGCTAGGAGCAGAGGTCAATTACCCCCGGCCGGCGCCTTCGGGCGTCGGCGGTTCAAGGCAAAACCATGAAAAGAGCATTCATATCTTTTATTTTTCTGGCGACCGTCATATCGGTCACCGCATACGGGACAAGCGCCCAGACCCGGATCCGGTTCGTGAAAGGGAAGTCCACGGCGACCGTTTCAGGAACGACCGGAGAACTCGGAACTAGTTATGTCGTCCGCGCCAAATCAGGTCAAAAGATCACGTTGACGCTGACGCCGGCAAGAGGTGTCGGGATCAAGGTGACGACGCCCGACGGACGATACAACGAAAGCGTGCTTCTGGATCAGAAGCGCGGCGGGAAATATGTCATCGGTCTCGACGAGACTGCCGACTACACGATCTTTTTGGGATCGACCGGTCGCAATCCGGCGGCGTTCACGCTGACGGTCGCGATCACAAAGATGACGGATATCTGAGCGTCGCTCGGCGAAGCCGTCAATTAATAGGAGAGCAATAATGAGAAAAATTCAATACATCATCCGGCTCGGGCTTCTCGCGTTGTGCGCCGTCTACGCGTTTGCGGAAGTTCCCGCGCCAAGCAAAGCGGCCGAACTTCCGCCCGAATGTTCGAACATCACCGTCCCTGACGGGATCAAGAAGTCGCACCGGTTCTACGCGATGGGTTCGCAGATCTATCGGTGGAACGGATCGACTTGGGACTTCGTCGCGCCGTCTGCGGAACTCTTTGCCGACGCCGGCTACGACGGCAAGGTCGGGACGCATTTCGCCGGACCGACGTGGCAGAGCAACAGCGGCAGCAAGGTCGTCGCGCGAAAGATCGGCGACTGTACGCCCGACCTGTCGGCGATTCCGTGGCTGCTGCTCGAAGCGATCACCAACGACGGTCCGGGAATGTTCGCGAAGACCGTTTTTATCCAGCGGGTCAATACTTCAGGCGGCTTGAAGCCGGATCTCCCGGGAGTGATCCCGGGACAGGAAGCATGGATCCCGTACACGGCGGAGTATGTTTTTTACTCCGGCAAATAATCATCGAAAGGCGGCGGGGGATTCTCCGCCGCAGATAGGAGCAATCATCATGATCAATACAGCAATAAAGTTCATACTTGCGGCGATCCTGACCGTCTCGTCGGTCGGGCTCGCTCTCGGTCAAAAGTCCGAAGAAACAAAGCCCGTGACGAACGCGGACAAACAAGTCGTTGAAGCACGTCAAAAGGGAGAATGGTCCGTCGGAATTGACCCAAAACAAAATACGGTTCAGCTCGGAAATACCGAATCGGAGCCGCTGCCGGTGAAGGTCGTCAACCAGTCGGCGGCACGCCGTCCGTTTCAGATCAGGATCATCGTCGCGCCGACCGGAGTCGGCAACACGACCGCGACGTACCCGATCCCTGCCGGTAAGAGGTTTGTTATCGAAAATGTGTCGGCGGTCGGCCGCGTTCCCGCGGGAATGCGGATGGAGATGAACTTCTTTACCTACTTCGACAACGACGGCGACGGCGTCGCGGACCCTGAAGACCTGGTCTTCAACCGTATCGCATTGACCGATCAGGGCACGTTCGACGACACGACGATCCTGGCGGCGAATCACAAGGTTCTTGTCTTCGCAGACGGGACGATCGGATCGACAAACACGGCGATCAGTTTGGTCGCGAGGCTTAACGGAGCCACGACCGGATTTGCCCAAGGCCAACTTACGGTTTCGGGATATCTGGAGGATCTGCCGGCGGTCCAGCCGTGATCCCCCGACGATTCCGGGCGCGATCCGTTGGGTGCGCCCGGATTCATATCAAGGAGTAAATATGGATAACGCAATGGTGATGACGCCGGAAATGGCGTCGTTGAAAGCAAGACTAAAGGATACGTGGAATTCGGGCGACTTCGGAAAGATCGCGGAGTCGTTCATCGACGGCGCCGAGGCGTTCGTGGAAAGACTCAACCTGACCGAAGGAACGAATGTTCTAGATGTCGCGTGCGGAACCGGCAATCAGTCGATTCCGGCCGCAAGGGCCGGAGCGAAGGTCAAGGGAGTCGATCTCGCACCGATCTTGGTCGAGAAAGCACGTCAGCGGGCTGAATCGGAAAATCTCGAGATCGAATTCGTGGAGGGCGACGCGGAGTCACTCGACATCCCGGATGCGAGTTTCGATGTCGTGATGTCGATGTTCGGCGCGATGTTCGCTCCGCGTCCCGAAAAGGTCGCCGCGGAACTTGTCCGCGTCTGCCGTCCGGGAGGAATGATCGCGATGGGCAATTGGCCCGCGGATTCATTCATCGGGCAGATGTTCAAGATCGTCGGGTCGTACGTCCCGCCGCCGGCGGGAATACCGTCGCCGCTGCTCTGGGCGGATCAGGACACAGTCCGCGCGAGGTTCGGAAAGTCGGCGTCGCTGATCCGTTTCGTGACGCGGACGCTGTCGTTCCGTTATTCTTCGGGCGTGCCGGAGACGATCGATCTGTGGTTGAAATACTACGGGCCGACGTTCAAGGCGTACAACGCGCTCGATGAATCAGGCAAAGAAGGGCTCCGGCGTGATCTGATCCGGCTTTGGAACGAGAACAATCTCGCGACCGACGGCTCGACGCTCGTCAAATCCGACTATCTCGAGGTCTTGATCTGTGTGTAGACAGTAAGCAGTGAGCAGTGAGCGGTAAGCCGTAGATTTGCGATTTTCAATTTGCAATTTGCGATTGCCCAATAACAAAGTGGCATTCACTGCTCACTGCTCACTGCTCACTGCTCACTGCTCACTGCTTACCGTCTACTTCTAGATTCCCAACACATCGATCAGCTCTTGGACGGAGCCGGCTGACTTTTGCAGCGCG
>JAKOSS010000420.1 GCA_029777145.1 Acidobacteriota bacterium
ACGTCGAGTGCCAGTCCGCCGAGCGTTTCGACGTAACGCAACGCCGCTTCGCGCTGCTTGATGATCTCTTCGGCGGCGGACTGCACGAAGACTTGCTTGATGTCTTCGGGAATCTCGCTGACGGTCGCATTAAGGTCGCGATCGCCGATCGTGACGACCAACGGCAAGTGACGCGGACGCAACAGCTTGAGTGAATTGATCAACTCGCGCGACGAATCCTTGTCGACAAGGTCTGTCAGGATCACGACGAACGCCCGCTTTTTTGTGTTCGAGGCGACGAATTGGAACGCCCGCGCATAGCTCGGCTCGATCAGTTCCGGTTCGACGTCATGAAGCGCTTCGAGAACGGCGTCGATATGCTCGATCCCTTTCTTGGGCGGCAAGTAACGTTTCACCCGTCGGCCGAAAACCATCAGTCCGCAATTGTCGCCGCCGCGCGCCGCCGCGGACATGAGCGCCAGCGACGCATGGATCGCGGTGTCGAACTTCGTCTCGTCGTTGATCCGGCCGGTCATCAGGCGTCCGCCGTCGATCGCGATGATGATCGTCTGGTCGCGTTCGATCTGATATTGCCGGGTTATCAACTTCGATCGCCGCGCCGTCGCCGTCCAAGAAATATGACGCATCTCGTCGCCGCGGACGTAATCGCGCATCGACTCGAACTCGCGGCCCTCGCCGCGCCGGACCGATCGCCGCTGTATCGCCAGATAACTTTGCGCGCCGAGCGCCTTCAGTTCCATTTCGCGTGCGCGGCGCATGTTCGGATAGACCTTGATCGACTCGGCGTCGCCCGTGTCCGTCTGACACCAAACCAGGCCGAGTCTCGACATCGTGCGGATCGCGACGCGGCCGAAATCGTAGTGACCGCGCTTCGGCGGAATCAGGTCATAGTAGAATTCGGCCTCGGATTTCGCGGGAACGGTGAAATCCGCTTCGCGGCCTTCGAGCAGTTTGAGCCTGTCGGGATATTCGTCTTTGATCCGCAGCCGGACATCGGTCGATGTCGGATTTTTGATGATGACCGAAACGCGCGTCGGATCGCCGATCGCGAACCGTTTGTCGAAACTCCGTGAAACGCTCAGTTCCGATGCCAGGTCACGGCTCATGAAATAGTCGGTGAGCGCCGCGATGATCAACGCCGCGTCGTACGCGATGACGATCCAACGCAACGGCGTGAACGTCCACGACAACGAGAGCGGCACGAGTCCGAAGGCGATCAGAAAATAGAAACGGCGTGAGAAGACGAAGCGCATCGTTTCGGGGATTATATCGCCGGAATGACGAAAGTCCCAAGAAATCCGTTCCCGATGCAATATAATCTTTCGGTAATGAGTGAGATCGGCGAGTTCGTGAGATCTGCGATCGATTGGTCCGGAGGCGGTTCGTATCGGCCGGCGTACTTTGACGCCGCGCGCGCCGTTGAGGCAACGGTCGCGAAAACCGACGGCGTTGTTTCGGCCGGCGAGGTCTCGGTTGCACGGTTCATCAAGACGAACTGGGATTTGATCGCGTTCATGGGCATGCCGCGCGCGCTGCCGATCCCGATGAAACTGCCGTTCGAGATCAAGCGTGTCATCCCGTCGTTCAACGTCCACCACGGTGCCGAGGAGATCGTCTCGACGGTTGTTTCGGAAACCTTGCTCGCCGGTGGTCTGCCGGACGCGTTTGACGTGAACAGCACCGGACGGTTCGAGGTGAAAGGGCGCCGTTTGATGCTCCCGATCGGCCTCCTCAACGGCCTTCTCGGTTCGGTAATCTTCAATCCCGTCAACGTCGACGAGACGCTCGAGGGCGACTACTGGATCGCCATTTCCGACTTCAAGATGTTCATCTCCGAACTCTGGGGGCGCCGCGACCTCGCCGAGCGCATCATCAATTTCTACCGGCGGTGATCAGGCCGTTGCGAGACGAGCACTCTCCGGACGGAAAAACGCGATCGTCCATAAGAAGCAAATCAACGAAATTGCCGCGATCGCGAGGATCGCGCTTTGAGGGATCAGTTCGCTCATGGCGACGATCGCAATCGGCGTCACAAGGTTGCGGAGCGACTCCGAGATCCACGTCCAGGATTTCGCTTCGAGTATCCCGCTCCAATTGATGATCTGCCACCAGAGAAGTGCGGCGCCGAGCCACTTTTCGCCGGTCGTCCAGCCGTAGAGGTTCGAGATCACGCCGATCATCAGCGCCAAACCGAGACCGACCTGAACGATCAGGTACAACTTCGCGTTCGCGAACATCTCGGGGCGGAACTTTACCTGGTTCTCACGGTTGATGCTCGGCTTTTCTTGTCGCTCAAGGCCGCGCGGAACCCATCCGGCAGGCATGAACCAAACACGGATCTTGTCCCACCAGAACGGCGCCGCGACCGCCATTTTCCAGAGCCGGATGTAAAAGTGAAAATTGATCTGGATCGGGTTCCACGTTCCCGGATGATCAAGGATCCCGTACGCGACCGGCTCTTTTTCCTCCTCGAATGTCCCGAACATTCGGTCCCAGACGATCAGGAACTCGCTGTAATTTTTGTCCAGATACTGGAGATTGACTCCGTGATGGACGCGATGGTGCGACGGCGTCGTGAACAGCCATTCGATCGGTCGCGGAAACTTGTAGATCAGTTCCGTGTGATGCAGGAACGCGATGAACAAGTGGATCGCGACCATCGTGTAGATGTGTCCCGGCGTGAAACCGACGATCGTCAGCACCCAGAAGAACAGGAATGAGCACAGACGCTGCGTCACGCTCGCGCGCAACGCGACGAAGAAGTTCATCTCCTCGGCCGAATGGTGCGGCGAATGCGCGGCCCAGAGGATGTTTATCTCGTGCCCCCATCGATGGACCCAGTAGAAGACGAAATCGATGCCGAGCAAAAGCAGGATCGAACTCCACCAGTTCACCGGGATCGTGAAAATCCTGAAATGCTCCCAGAGATAGCCGTACGCGTAGTACACGCCGACCATCACGAGCACGTTCGTCGTCTGGTTTCCGAGCTGCGTTCCGAAGTTCGCGATCGCCTCGTTGAACGTGATGTACTTCTTTTTCAGCGTCCAGCAGGCAGCGATCTCGAGCAGCAAAAAGGCGAGCGCCACCGGCGTCACATAAAAATAAACGTTCGTTTCCTGCATCGTTGAGCGTCGAAGAACTTCGACACGCAAAATATAGTCGAACGTCGCCGATTTTGAAAACGCGGCCGGCCGCGCTCGTTGACCGGCCGCATTCCGGTCCGCTACTGCGACGCCTTTGAGGTGTTCTCGCGCTGTTTGTCGGTCAGTGCGATTCCCATCTTTTCAAGCGTCGCCTGATTGAGCGTTCCCGTGATCTTCAGGCCGCTCGATTCCTGGTAGGATTTGAGCGCGGCCCGGGTTTCCGGATCGAGCTTCCCGGTCGCTTCGGTTGCCAGCAACCCTTTGTTTTTCAACAAGTTCTGGGCGGCCGTGACCTGTTCCTTCGTCGCCCGGAAGACGGGCCCGCGTTTTGTCGATTTGTTCGAATCGGCTGACGCGAACGAGTTCGGGTCGACCGGGATCGCCTGTTGCGCCTCGGTCAGCGCAATTCCCATCTTCTCGAGCGTCGCGCGGTTCAGCGTTCCCGTCGAACGCAGCCCGTTCCCGGACTGATACTTCTTGATCTCGATCCGGAAGCTGTCGTCCATCTTGCCGGTCTCGGTGACTTTCAGCATCCGTTGGACCTGAATGATCTGTTCTTTTGTCGCCCGGAAGATCGGCTTTCGTGCCTTCGTTTCCATGTTTGGCGAGGTTTTCGGTGTGGTCGTTTGAGCGTTTATCGAGACGCCCAGAAAGAGTGATGCGAGGATCACAAAGAGTATGTGTCTCATTTTTATGTCTCCAATTTTGTGAATTTATGTTCGAGGCAAAAGGCGTTCGTGAAATTTGAGAGACAGTGAGTCTGTCGTGAGTTTCGAGGTTTCCTTTTGC
>JAKOSS010000421.1 GCA_029777145.1 Acidobacteriota bacterium
ATACAGAACCGAAAGATCGAACGGCGTGAAAAGCCATTTGTGCGGGTTCATGACGATCGTGTCCGCGCGTTCCCAACCTTTGAAATAAGACTGAAATTCCGGAACGATCGCCGCCGAGCCCGAATACGCCGCATCAACGTGAAGAAAGATCCCGTTCCGTTCGCAGATGTCGGCGACGCGATCGACATTGTCGATGCTCGTCGTCGATGTCGTGCCGATCGTCGCGACGACACAAAGCGGCAAGTGCCCGGCAGCCTTGTCGTCGGCGATCGCCTCGCGGAGTTTTTCGACATCGACCTCGAAACGTTCGTTCGACTGGATCTTCACGATCGATCGCGTGCCGAGCCCGAGCAAAATGACCGCCTTGTCGATCGAACTGTGCGTATGTTCCGAGCAGTAGACTCGAAGCAACGGCAGATCGCTGCGTCCGCTCATGCCTTTTTCGCGAATGCCAAGGTTAAGCCGCTCGCGCGCCATCGCGATCGCATGCAGCGTCGAGATCGAAGCGGTGTCGTAGATCAGGCCCTTGAAATCGTCCGGCAATCCGACCATCTGCCGAAGCCAATCGAGAACGACCGGCTCAAGTTCCGTCGACGCCGGCGAAGTCCGCCAGAGCATCGCTTTCATGTCAAACGCCGCCGAGAGCATCTCGCCGAGAACGCCCGGCGAGCTGGTCGACGTCGAAAACAGCCCGTGGAAGTTCGGGTGATTCCAGTGCGTGACGGCCGGCACGATCAATTCGCGGACGTCGTTCATGACCGCGTCGAAGGCCTCGCCTTCAAGCGGGGCGGACGAAGGAAGCGCAGCCGTCAGGTCGCCGGGTTTGTTCTGCGAAAGCACCGGATACGACTCGATGTTCTGAAAGTAATCCGCGATGAAATCGACGACTTCGTGACCGAACCGGCGAAATTCGTCGCGCGGCATGTCGCCTTGATGTTTCTGTGTCATGGTAAGTTCCGGGCTCCGGGAAAAGGGAATTTTGCCTGGTTCCGTTGCCGGATCGGGCGATCCGACAAAAGTATCCGAAAACGCTCGACAGTTTTTGTAATCCAAGTATAATAGCTCAAACGTTTTTCTCGCCAACGTACAAGAATTGCAATTTTTAGTTTAATTGGAAGTTTGTCCGCATCGTCGGGCAAGTGCCGTTTCCGTTCAAACCGCAAAATATGGCAACTGAGGCTTCTGAACTCGAACGACCGTCCGAAGGTTTTATTCGCGGACTGGGGTTGCTCGATTCCACGACGATCGTCGCCGGGTCGATGATCGGATCCGGGATCTTTATCGTTTCCGCCGATATCGCCCGTCAGGTCGGATCGCCCGGATGGCTTTTGGTCGTTTGGATCATCACCGGGGTTTTGACTATCGGCGCCGCACTTTCTTACGGCGAACTCGCCGCGATGATGCCGAAAGCCGGCGGCATGTACGTTTATCTAAAGGAAGCCTACTCGCCGTTTTGGGGATTTCTTTACGGATGGACGCATTTCCTGGTTATCGGAACCGCGACCATCGCCGCCGTCGGCGTTGCCTTCGCGCGGTTCACCGGCATCCTGATCCCGCAAATATCCGAAACCAGCTACATCATCGAACCGTTTCGGATCGGTTCATCGAGTTACGCGTTTTCGCTCTCGACTGCGCAGTTGGTCGGGATCGTTATGATCGCCTTCCTGACGTGGATGAACACGCGGGGGCTGAATCTCGGAAAGCTCGTCCAGAACGTTTTCACCTTCGCCAAGACCGGATCTCTGATCGCGCTGATCGTGCTCGGGATCATCGTCGGGCTCGTTTCGCACGGTGACGTCGCCGCCGCGAATTTCGGTGACCTTTGGACCGTCCGCGGTAATTTGCAAGATGTCGGGCATGGGCTGACGTCGGTTGCGGCGTTCGGACTTTTCGTCGGACTCTGCGTCGCGCAGACGAACTCTCTGTTCTCGGCCGACGCCTGGCACAACGTCACGTTCACGGCGGGCGAAGTTCGCGATCCGCAGCGCAACCTTCCGCTTTCGCTGCTTCTCGGCACCGGCGGGGTGATCGCGCTCTATCTGCTCGCGAACGTCGCGTATCTCGTGACGCTGCGTTTCGAGGACATTCAAAAGGTCGCCAGCGACCGCGTCGGATCGGCTTCCGCCGAGGTCATTTTCCCGGGCTGGGGCGCAACGCTGATGGCGGCCGCCATCATGATCTCGACGTTTGGCTGCAACAACGGTTTGATCTTCGCCGGGCCCCGCGCCTATTACGCGATGGCGAAAGACGGACTGTTTTTCCAGGCCGCGAGCAAACTCAACAAATTTCATGTTCCCGCATGGGCGATCGTCATTCAGGGAATCTGGTCGGCGTTTTACGTCTTGCCGCGAACGGTGAAAGTTGGAGCGGACGGAGCGATCAGCTACGGAAACGTTTACGGCGACCTGCTGACCTACGTGATCTCGGCAGCGCTGATTTTCTATATTCTGGCGATCGCGGCTGTTTTTGTACTGCGATTCAAACGACCCGACGCCGAACGACCGTACAAGGCGGTTGGTTATCCGATCATCCCGGCACTATACTGCATCGGCGCATTCGTTATTCTCGTTGTTTTGTTCGTGTACCAAACGACAGCGACGTGGCCGGGACTTCTGATCGTTCTGACGGGCGTACCCGTTTACTTCATTTGGAGAAATCTTTCCGGACCGAAGGATGCCGGAACGCAATCATAATCTACCAATTCGAGGAGGTTTAAATGTCTCTTTTTGCGACAAAGTCAATTGACAAGATCATTGCCGAGGCTGCTGAGACCGGCGAACATACCCTAAAGAAGACGCTGAGTTCGCTCGACCTGACAATGCTCGGGATCGGCGCGATCATCGGCACCGGTATTTTCGTTCTGACCGGACAGGCTGCGGGCAAACACGCCGGACCGGCGGTCGTCATCTCGATGGTCGTGGCCGGCATCGCGAGCGCCTTCGCGGCGCTTTGCTACTCGGAGTTCGCCGCCAGCGTTCCGATCTCGGGATCGGCGTACGCCTACGGTTACGGCACGCTCGGCGAATTCATCGCCTGGATCATCGGCTGGGATCTGATCCTCGAATACGCGTTCGGCGCGGCGACGGTTGCCGTCGGCTGGTCGGGATATGTCGTCAGTTTGTTCAGGGACACGCTCGGGATCAACTTCCCGCTCGCGCTCAGTGCTCCGCCGGGACAGGAGATAAAACTCGCGGACGGAAGTGTTGCCGGAGTCGGCGTTTTCAATTTGCCGGCTTTCCTGATCGCCATCGCGGTGACGCTTCTGCTTATCCGCGGAATCAAGGAATCGGCTAGTTTCAACACGGTCATCGTGATCATCAAGGTTCTCGTGGTCGTTCTGTTCATCATCGCCGGTATCGGCTTCGTGAACCCGAACAACATCGGAATCGGATGCTCGGGAACGACCTCGTGCGCCGAATTCATGCCGTTCGGCTTCAGTGGCGTAATCACGGGCGCGGCCGTCATCTTCTTCGCGTATATCGGGTTTGACGCCGTTTCGACCGCCGCACAAGAGGCAAGGAACCCGCAAAAGGACATGCCGATCGGCATTCTGGGCAGTCTCGCGATCTGTACCGTTCTATACATTCTGGTTTCGGGCATCATGGTCGGTCTCGTCGATTACAAGCTGCTGACGAATGCCGCCGCGCCGATCGCCACCGCGATCGATGCCGCGCGCAATCAGGCGGAGGGGACGACGATGGGTACGATCCTGATCGCCTTCCCGACGATCATCAAGGTCGGCGCCGTGCTCGGTTTGAGCTCGACGATGGTCGTCATGGTCATGGGCCAGCCGCGGGTTTTCTACTCGATGTCGAAGGACGGATTGCTTCCCGAATGGGCCGCGAAGGTTCATCCGAAGTTCCAGACGCCGCACATCACGACCGCGATCACCGGTGTGATCGTTGCAATCCTGGCCGGTTTCGTGCCGATCCATCTGCTCGGCGAGCTGGTTTCGATCGGAACGCTGTTCGCGTTCGTCATCGTCGGAACGGGTATCATCATTCTCCGTTCCTCGAATCCGAATCTGCACCGGCCGTTCAAGGTGCCGTTCTCGCCGGTCATTCCGATGCTCACCGTCTGGGTCGCAGCGTTCCTGATGAACAATCTGCCGCTCGACACGTGGCTTCGTCTGATCGTCTGGATGTCGATCGGTCTGGTCGTTTACTTCGCCTACAGCTATCGTCACAGTCATTTGGCGAAGCTTTCGGACGACGACCATCCGGAGACCGGAGTTTCCGATTACAAGCCTCCGATCGCCGCGATGCTGGCGATCCTCGGCGCGATCGCGCTGACGATCTGGCAGGTCGAGTTCTTCATTCCGAACACAAGTTGGATCGACACCGCTGTCCGCTCATTCGCGTGGGGCGTCACCGGTATTCTCGTGGCGATGCTGATGTACGGCAAAAAGGCTGCCGGTGGCAAGCGCAGCGACCAGGTTCGGACGATCGGTCTGGCGGCGTCGGTCATCAACCTGGCGTTCTGGGGCTGGGTGTTCTACTGGTTCCTCTCGCATTATGCGGAGTACCACAAGGTCTAACCACGGTTTGAACCGAGTACAGAAGGGCGGCTTTCGGGCCGCCTTTCTTAGTTCGGGAAGTTTGGGAAGTTCGGGAAGTTCGGGAAGTTCGGGAAGTTCGGGAAGTTTGGGAAGTTTGGGAAGTTTGGGAAGTTTGGGAAGTCTTGGAAGTCAGTACCGGCCGCATTGACGTTACAGTGCGGGAATTGACTTCGGTTCGGGAGACTCGCCCGCTCTTCAAGCGTGCACGTTTTTCTGCTACACGTTCCTGCGTCAAACACCATCGCTCGCTCTGCGAGCGGGCACGCTTACTTCGCGCGCGTTTCTGCAATGCGGTTCTGCAATGCGTCGTGAATTAGACGGCTTCAGGAGTCTCGTTCGCTCCGCGAACGTGCACGCTTACTTCGTGCGCGTTTCTGCATCGCATTCCCGCAGTCGTCAATTCGCAATCCGAAATCCCAAATCCCCAATCCCAAATCCCCGATCTCAAATTGAAAATGGCTTCCGAACTTTCGTCCGGAAGCCAATCCAAATCAGAATTCCCGAAAACTATTGCTGCGGGAACTGAAGACCGCCCGGGAATTG
>JAKOSS010000422.1 GCA_029777145.1 Acidobacteriota bacterium
CGCGGAGCAGTTTGTTGCCCGGCCGCGCGACCGTCAGGACCGGCGACGATTCGGTCAATCCGTAACCTTCGAGGACGTCGAACCCGAGTCCGTGAAGATCTTTCTGAACCTTGTCGCTGAGCGCCGATCCGCCCGAGATCAGATACCGCATCCGTCCGCCCATGCCCTGATGGATCGGGAAAAACACGATCGGGCCGAGATTGAACGGAGTGTTGTCACGCAGCCAGGCGTTGAATTCGATGATGTTGTCGGCGATGTCCGCGAGCCAGTCGCCGCGTTCGCGGAGCCGCGTCTTGATCCGCCGGTGGAGCATTTCCCACAGCGCCGGAACCCCGACCATGCCGGTGACGTGCCCGCTCTCGATCGCGCGTGAAAGCTCGTCCGCCGAAAGTTCGTCGAGATACGTGATCTGCGTCCCGTTCGAAAAGGGCGTCAGGAATCCGGCCGAGAATTCGAACGTGTGATGCAGCGGCAGAACCGACAGGACGCCGTCGCTGATGTCCATTTCAAGGACAGACGAGAGCATCGAGATCATATTCACGAAGTTCTTGTGCGACAGCATGACCGCCTTCGGCGTGCCGGTCGTGCCCGACGTGAAGATCAAGGACGCGACCGTGCTCGAAATGATCTTGTTCGGCAGCAGCGCGTTCCGCCGCGCTTCTTCCTGCTCGGTCTGCATCTCGAAAACTTCGTCGAACGTCCAGACGTTCACCGGAAGCTTCGCGTCCCGGAGTTTCTCGGCGAGATCCGGATTCTCGCTCGCCAGTTTCGGTGAGATGACGATCGCGGAGGCCTCGCCGGCGCGCGTGAAATTGACGATCTCGTCGACCGAACTCGCCGGATCGACCGGGATCGCCGTCGCGCCCGTCTTGAGAATTCCGAAATACGTCATGCCCCATTCCGGCATGTTGTTCGAAAACAGAATGACGCGGTCGCCGGCCTTGATGCCGTTGTGCGCAAGGAACCCGGCCGCGCGGAGCGTCAGCTCGTTGACGTCCTCGAAAGTGTACTGCTCGCGCCGGCCGCCGCGTTCGATCTTCATCGCGACACGCGTCGCAAACCGTTTGACGGCCGTATCGAACAAATCGAGCAGGTCCTTGTATGTATGCGCGCGCTTTTCGACCTTTTTGAGTTCTTCCTCGAGCGTCGGCAGCACCCATTTCCGCATTCCGGGGAAATGGACGTTGAGCCAGTAGTCGTACCAATCGAGCCGTTCCGGGTACCACGGCAAAAGATCGCGTTCGCGATCCTTGACCATGTTCATCAAAGCGCGGACGTTGTCCGAACGGTACTCGTAGGCGTTGTCAATCATGAACGGCTTGAACATTTCGAACGCGTCGATCGTCTCCTGCGTCGTGTGTTCAAACTCGGCGACCGATTTTTTCAGATCCGAAACGATGTTTGAAATCCGTCCGCCGGCCCAGTTCGGCGCGGCGCGGTCGAGCAGTTTGTCGGCGCGCTTCGCGAGTTTGTTGAGCATCGGCGCTGAATAGCGTTCGTATGTTTTTTGCGTCACCGGCGACGTCTCGATCATCGCGCCGATATTGTTGATCAGCTTGTTCCCGGTGTCCTTGTCCTTGAAATGCCGGCGTTTGTCGAGCCCGACGAGCCCGACAATGCGCTTCATGTCGTTCGGGTTCGAATCGCCCGACGACGCCTGAAAGACGAGCGGCGGATTGTCGTCGATGAGCGCGTTCATCGCCGCGCCGAGGATCGCACCCGAGACCATATCGACCGGGATGATATCGAGGATCAGCTTTTCGTTGACGGGAATGATAGGCTGGCCGCGGAGCGCGATCAAGATCAGCGGCGCGGTCGTCGTGAATCCCTCGTTCCAGCCCGGGAACGGATACGACTGCGACGATTCGACGATCGACGGCCGGACGAGCGTTTTGACGATGTCGTCCTGGCTCGCGATGATCTGCTCGGCGAGCGACTTCGAATACGTGTAGATATTCGTCCAGCCCCAGTATTCCGCGCGTTCGGCGCCGAGCTCGGTCGTCCGTTCGCGGATCCACATCTTGCGCTCGCGGAAGATCGCCGATTTCAGTTCCGATTCGTCGTCCGGATCGCGCCCTTCGTCCTCGAAACGCTTGCGGGCCTGTTCGCGGAACTTTGCGATCTGCATCGCGTCGTCCGCTTCCTGCCGCGCCTGTTCCGAAAGCCGCGCACAGTCCTCGATCTCCTTGTTGACGTCGAACGTCGTCCCGACAAGCTCGTTCTTGCGCGGAAAATACCCGACGACCGGTTCGTTCTCCCAGATCGCGCCGCTGCGTTTGCCGGCGACAAAACACGTTGAGACGTGAACAACGGTCGGCCGCGCCATCATCCGCGCGAGCTTGATGATGTTGTTCGAGCCGACGACGTTCGTCCGCAGAGCCGATTCGAGCGGCGGATTGAACGTCACGTTTCCGGCGCCGTTGATGATGATGTCGGTGTCGGCCATGATCGCGCGCGCTTCGTCCTCGGTCATCCCGAGGTACTCGTTGCCGACGTCGCCGTTGACCGCGACGACCTTTTCGCGGATGAAATCCTCGAAGCCGTCGCCGTACTTTTCGCGCAGCGGATCGAACGTCGGCGAGGTGACGATGCTCTGCCAGAAACGGTTCTGCGATTCGTTCGCATCGCGCGCGCGCACCGTCGCGTAAACCCGCGCAACGTTCGGAAAATTGTTCAGGAGCATCGAGAGCGTGACCTTGCCGACAAAGCCGGTCCCGCCAATAAAGAAAATCCTCTTGCCCTCGAAGATCTCGGTTGGTGACAGTTTCATAAAATGAAGCGTTTAGAACTTAAAAGAATAGACTTTAAGCCCCTAAACTTCAAAAGTAGGCGCGGTTCGAAATTCTCTGTTACGAGATTCTTACAATTGTCGGAAAGGATTTGTCCAACGTCGGGCTCGAACGCCAACGAGTCGCGAAGTGACGGCATCGGACTAGCCGTGGACGTCAGTCCACGGTGCGGCACGGATAAGATCCCGGAGTCGCGTCAGCGACGACAGACAGTGAGCCGTGGGCGGTAGGCCGCGACCCCCCGTGATGTTAACCGTGAACGCGTGATGCTTGAGTCGGCGCAATCCAAAATCCAAGATCGAAAATCCAAAATCGGTGTTTCGTCGCTGACGCGACTCCAAGCTCCGATTGCACCGTGTTCCGTGGGCTTACGCGCCACGGCTAAACGATGCCGTCGCTCCGCGACTTGTTGACGTGCGAATCCAACGGTGAACAATTGTCGTCGGTTGTTTAAATCGAAATCCGCAATCCAAAATCGAAAGGGCCGCCTGAAGGCGGAACTCCAAACATCCGCAATCCCAAATCCGAATTCCCAAATGCGACGTCGCTCCGCGACTTGTTGACGTGCAAATCCAACGCCGAATGAATGTCGTCGGTTGTATAAATCGAAATCCGCAATCCAAAATCGAAAGGGCCGCCTGAAGGCGGAACTCCAAACATCCGCGATCCGAAATCCGAATTCCCAAACGCGATGTCGCTCCGCGACTCGTTGACGTAGGAATCCAACGGTGAACGATTGTCGTCGGTTGCTTAAATCGAAATCCGCGATCAAGCATCGAAAGGGCCGCCTGAAGGCGGAACTCCAAACATCCGCAATCCCAAATCCGAATTCCCAAATGCGACGTCGCTCCGCGACTTGTTGACGTGCAAATCCAACGCCGAATGAATGTCGTCGGTTGTATAAA
>JAKOSS010000423.1 GCA_029777145.1 Acidobacteriota bacterium
ATCGTGGTCTGGCACTTCTACCACGTGATCTTCGATCCGGACGTCTATCCGCTCAATTGGGCGTTTTACGACGGCAAGATGAGCGAAGAGATGTTCAGGGAAGAACACGAGCAGGCGTGGGAGGACATGAATCAGGAACAGGCCGAAGCCGTGGAAGCGACGGAAGCTGAAGCCGAAGGCTAAGTTTTCGGTCACCTCAAAACGATGGCATGGCGCCGGGTGATGCGCCATGCCGTTTTTTCTTTGCCGATGATCGCGGCACGGCCTCTCAACATCACGGTAAATCGCCGTCAGAAGCTATTGTCTGCGTCGGTTCCTGCGGTTCCGCGGTCGTGGAGCGCCATCGATTGACAAGAATCGCATCGAGGGCAAGTGAACATGTCGGCGCAACGTCGGAATTGCGGTCGCGCGGAGTTTAATTGGCAGTCCGCGCGCTGCGAGTTGAGACAGCCAGTCGTCGAAGCATGGGCCGTGGTCGAAGCCGTTCCGTCGTTCTGTGTCGTACGCGATCGATGGATTTGTTCCAAAAGGATTCGGGATCTCCTCGAATGAGAAGATCCCGACTTTGGATCGAAACAATGCCGAACGGCGTTACTTGACGTTCGCCTTATGGCATTCGCTGCATTCGAATTTGGAGATGTCTCCGAGGTTCACCGGATGCTGAAACGCGCGATTCCCGGTATGGCACTGCGCGCATTGATAGCGGGCCTTGTCGCCGAGGTTGATCGGATGCTGGAAGTCTCCGTTTGGCGGTATGAACGTCTTGCCCTCAATGGTCTGGTCGAGCGTCGTATGGCAGATGTGGCATTCCGTCCGGATCATCTTGCCTTCCTTGCTCACGTGATTTCCGTCGTGGCAGCGAAAACAACCTTCGAAATTCAAATGCCCGATGTTGTTGACGTGACTCTGCCAGTTTGTGTTCATTTCCGGGAAGAAGTACGTCGAATAGATCCGCTTGAGCTCAACCACGGCCGCCTCGATCGATTGCGCCTTCGAAGCCGAAATATCCGGATAGGTCGTCCGGTAATAATCGGGAATGTCCTTCTCGATCGCCTTCAGCGCCTCTTCGGTCGAGTTGTAAGGCTTCGCCAGGATCTCGACCGACTTCATCTTCAGGAACGGGAGTTCGGTATCCAAACTGCCGGCGGCCATGGAATTGTCGACCGCCTGATTCGGCGACAGATAGATATGTGACGGACGATTGTGGCAATCCACGCAGTCCATTCGCCGCTTCGGCGCTCCCTCGATGATCTCCGGAGTCAGTTGAGCATCCTTCTGGTAATACTCAACGACGTTGCCGTTCTTCTCCTTGAAGCGAACCCAGGCGATATTTTGGCGTTTTTCATCGGTCGCGATGTACGTGACTTCGTTCGCGACGTTCATGTGCCAGTGGATGCCGCCGCCCTGGCCCGCGGTCGGACTTCCGCCGCCGGTCTTGATCAGCAGCCGGGCCTGTGTCATCGAATTCTTTTCGTCATATCCATAATGATTGAAGATCTTCATCTGCTCGCCGAAGAACTTCTCAGGCCAATGGCAGCGTTCGCAGATGTCCTGCGCCGGGCGCAGATTATGAACCGGCGTCGGGATCGGCTTTTGGTAATTGCCGAAAAACAGCGAGATCAACTGCCGCGCGCCTTCAAGTTTGGACTTGACGTAAAAGTCGGCGCCGCCGCCGACATGGCATTCGACGCAGCGTACCCGCGCATGGGCCGACGCTTTGTAGGCCGTGTCCTCGGGCTTCATGACGTGACACAGTTCGCCGCAAAATGCCACCGATTCGGTGTATTCGAAACCGCGGTAACTGCCGAACGCGCTGGCCATGATAAACACGAATGCGGCGCCGAGGAAGGTAAAAAAGAGTCGCCGACGCCGTGGTCCGCTCAGATCGAGGATCGGGTATGCGGCGATCTGCTCGGGCGACAATGTGCGTCGCCGACGCCACTCGAACACCATTCCGACGATCATGACGGCGAATCCGACCATCATCATGCCCGGCAGGAGAATATAGATCAGAATGCCGAGATACGAATGTTCGGTCTTGCTCGACAGTTCGATCAAAAAGAGCAGAATGATGCTGATGATGCTGGCGACCGCGATCACGCCGCCGAACAAGGTTATATAGTTCTGCCAAAGGCTCGGGACCTTGTAAATAACGGATTCGCTTTTCGGTTCCTCTTCGGTCTCGACTTCCACGGGTTCTTGATCTTCGCTCATAAGTCTTTTTCCAGTGCTGGTTTGTACAGACCTCGCTACTTGCAAATCCCGAGCCTCAGCCGCGAGCTTTTCTCGCTTTTTCCGAACTGCGGTGCGGGAACCGAATCAAAATTCCGGTTGTTCGATTGACATCGCTGCGAGTTGCCAAAACCTGGGTAATTGTAATGCGCCGATTGCGGCCGGTACAGTGATGAATGTCACAGGTCACGCTTCTCGTCGCATCCGAAATCGGAAACATTTAGCCGGGTTCATTAAACGCGTTTCAGCAGCGTGGCGGTGGGTGCGGAAATCTTCGCGGGAGAAACGCGCAATCTGCGGAATCTTGTTTGGAAAACCGCTTCGCAATGTCCGAAAATCCCGCACGGAGTTTTGGGCACGGGTGTTGCGAGTGTGTCAGGCGTCCCAACGAAAAAGGGTGGGCCAGTTTAGAAAGAGGAGTAAAAATGATGACGATCAATCGAATCAAACTAATCATCGCGGCAATCATGATCTTTCCCCTGATGGCGATAACAGTTTTCCATAACCAGACCGTGAGCGGCGCCACGAACTTTGACGACGCAGCCACGACGTACAAGGCAAAGTGCGCCATGTGCCATGGTCAGACCGCCGAAAAGAAGTTCGACGCAACCAAAGCCGACGACGTGCTGATCGAAACAGTGCTCAAGGGCAAGGCCGACGCCAAACCGGCGATGCCGGCCTACGAAACAAAAGGACTTACGAAGGATGACGCGACCGCACTTGTGGCGCACATGAAGAGCCTTCGCGCACCGGCTGAATAACGACAATTTTCTCTGCCATAGTGTCCCTCCTTATAGCGGCGTACCGGGCGTTCCGGCACGCCGCCTTTTTTGTCACCGACGATCACGGGCTCCTCAGATTTTGAATCGCATGCAATACGACTTTCCGGCAAGCAGTGAGGCGATTGCGCTTCGGTGAACAACGGTTGAAAGCGGAAAGTTTTGCAACAAAAAGGGCGGAGCCGATCGGCCCCGCCTTCTTTCTTCCGTCATGTTTCGGCAGTTCAGTTTGTCGCCCGAATCGCCGAATGTGCGGCCGAGAGCCTCGCGATCGGAACTCTGAACGGCGAGCAGCTGACGTAATCGAGTCCGATCGAATTGAAGAACTCGATCGATCGCGGGTCGCCGCCGTGTTCGCCGCAGATGCCGACCTTCAGCTTCGGATTCGCCTTGCGGCCGCGTTCGATCGCAAGTTTTACGAGTTCGCCGACGCCGATCGTATCGAGCGTCTGGAACGGATCGTCGGGATAGATCTTCTTGTCGACGTAGAACGGCAGGAATCGCGCCGAGTCGTCGCGGCTCAGGCCGAGCGTCGTCTGCGTCAGGTCGTTCGTTCCGAACGAGAAGAAATCGGCAACCTCGGCGATCTGATCCGCGACCAACGCCGCGCGCGGAAGTTCGATCATCGTTCCGACGAGATAGTTCATATCCATGCCGTGTTCGTTCATGACCTGGCGCGCGACCTCGCGGACGATCTCCGCCTGATTCTTGAACTCTTCGGGCGTCGAGACGAGCGGGATCATGATCTCGGGCCGGACATCGATCCCTTCACCGGCGACCTCGCAAGCCGCCTCGACGATCGCCCGGACCTGCATTCGCGTGACCTCGGGAACGACGATGCCGAGACGGCATCCGCGCAGACCGAGCATCGGATTCGCTTCCGACAGTTGCTCGACGCGCCTCAGCAACCGACGCTTGTCGGCGATTTCGTCGATCAACAGATCCATGTCACGCGGCCCCGAAGCGCGCGCGCGGAACTTGAGTTCGGTCAGTTCGGCGAGCAATTCGACCTTGTTCGGCAGAAACTCGTGGAGCGGCGGATCAAGCAGGCGGATCGTCACCGGGAGTCCGGCCATTGCGCGAAAGATCTCGATGAAGTCCTGCTTCTGGAAGGGAAGCAGTTTGTCGAGCGCTTTCTCGCGGTTTCCGGCGCCGGTGGCGAGGATCATCTCACGCATGACCTCCAACCGGTTCTCGCCGAAGAACATATGCTCGGTGCGGCAAAGGCCGACGCCCTGTGCCCCGTAGTTGCGGGCGACATCCGAATCGTGGCCCGTATCGGCGTTGGCTCGGACGAGCAATCGGCGGAACGAATCCGCCCACTTCATCAGGAGTTCGAAATCTTCGTCAAGATGCGGCTGGACCGTCGGGATCCTTCCGCGATAAACGGCGCCGTGCGTGCCGTCGACGGTGATCCACTCGCCGCGGGTGATAGTGACATCCCCGACGGAGAATTCGTTGTGGCTGTAGTTGATGTTCAGATCGCTGGCGCCGGCGACGCAGGGCTTGCCCATGCCGCGCGCGACGACCGCCGCGTGCGACGTCATGCCGCCGTGTTGCGTCAGGATCGCCTGCGCCAAAACCATTCCGTGGAAATCGTCGGGACTGGTTTCGCGTCGGACGAGAATCACTTTTTCTCCGGCCTTCGCCATTTCTTCGGCTTCGTCAGGCGAGAAGACGACGACCCCCTGAGCGGCTCCGGGACTCGCGGGAAGTCCGGTTGCGAGCACTTCGGTCTTGTCGTCGGGATCGATCATCGGGTGCAGGAGCTGATCGAGCTGCTCGGGCGAGACACGTTGAACGGCCAACTTTTCGTCGATCAGGCCTTCCTTTTCCATCGCGACCGCGATCTTAACCGCTGACGCTCCGGTCCGTTTTCCGGTTCTCGTCTGCAGGATGTAGAGCTTCGCCCGTTCGATCGTGAACTCGATGTCTTGCATCTCGCGATAGTGATGTTCGAGCTGATTGCAGATCTCAAGCAGATTCTGATAGATCTCGGGCATCGCCGTTTCGAGTACCGAGATCGGATTCGGCGTCCGAATTCCCGCGACGACATCCTCGCCCTGGGCGTTCAGAAGATATTCACCGTAAAGCCGGGCCTCGCCGGTTGACGGATTCCGCGTAAAGCAGACGCCCGTGCCGCTCGTTTCGCCGAGGTTGCCGAAAACCATCGACTGGACGTTGACGGCCGTTCCGAGATCTTCCGGAATGCGGTGGACGCGGCGATAGTCGACCGCGCGCTTGCCCATCCAGGAATCGAAGACCGCCGCGATCGCCATCTTGAGTTGTTCATCGACGTCTTCGGGAAATCCCTTGTAGTACTCGGCGTAAACGATCTTCTTGTAAGTCGCGACGATCTCTTTGAGCTCATCGGCCGTCAGTTCGGAGTCCATCCGCGTTCCGGCCTTGAATCGGTCGAGAACACGTTCGAATTTTTCATGTTCAATGCCAAGAACGATTTGGCTGAACAGGGAAACGAAACGGCGATAGGCGTCCCACGCAAAGCGCTCGTCGTTCGTCTGTTGTTGCAGGCCTTTGACCGTTTCATCGTTCAGTCCGAGATTGAGGATCGTGTCCATCATTCCGGGCATCGAAACGGGCGATCCCGAACGGACCGAGATCAGGAGCGGGTTCTCGGGATTGCCGAAGCCGCGGCCAAGTTTCATCTCGAGTGCCGAGACGTGACGCTTAACCTGGTCCCAAAGTCCCGGCGGGAACATCTTGTCGTTCGCATGGTACGCGTTGCAGCAGTCGGTGGTAATTATGAATCCCGGCGGGATCGGAAGGCCGAGCTTCGTCATGTTTGCAAGA
>JAKOSS010000424.1 GCA_029777145.1 Acidobacteriota bacterium
ACCGCGCTCGCCTCGCGTTTCGCGACGTTCTCGACGATGCACAATCGCCTTCCGGACGTTCCCGGCTGGCGGAAAACGCTGTGGCGGTGCAAGTTCCGGATCGCCTCTATGCTCCGTCGCTACACGCTCTTCGCGTCCAATGCGGACGCCCGTCAGAGCCTCTACGGCGTCGCTTCCGGCGATTGGGCGGAGAAGGTCCCGGTGACGTACACGAACGTTGATCCGGACGAGGTCGCCGCGACATCGGCCGCGCGTCGGAACCGGCGCCGGGAATTCGGGATCGACGAGGCGGCGTTCGTCGTCGTCACGGTCGGTCAGTTCATCGACCGAAAGGGCCGCTGGGAAACGGCCGAAGCGGCCGCGATCCTGCGTGAACGCGGCGAAAATGTCGTGTTTGTGTGGGTTACGAATTCCGAGATCGACGCCGCCGACAGCGAACGCCTGGCATCCACGGGCGCCGGCGAATCTTTCCGTCTAATCCGGTCCGAGGACGCCGGAAAGACACATCTGGAACTCATGAATTTCGTCCGCGAGGCGGACGCGTTCGTCCTCGCGAGCCACGTCGAGGGACTTCCGATCGCACTTCTTGAAGCAATGGCCCTCGAAGTACCGTCGGTTTCGACGCGCGTCAACGCGATCCCCGAGGCGGTCGTCGACGGCGAGACCGGTCTGCTGATCGAACCGCGCGATGCCGCGGCGATCGCCGATGCGGTCCTGCGTTTGAAAAAGGATCCTGACCTGGCCGCCAAACTCGCGTCCGCCGGAAAGGCGAAAGTGATCGCCGAGTTCAACGAGGCCGCCGTCGCCGAAGTTGCCTGGAACGCGTACGTTTCAGGCTTCGGAGGTGCCCGCTGATGGCCGGAACGAGTTCGGCGAAGGGAGTCGCGCGCAACGCCTTCTACGGTGTTTCAACCTGGCTGCTCCCGCTCGGGATCAGTTTCGTCGCCACTCCGATCATCGTTAAAGCCTTAGGACACAACGGTTACGGCATCTACGCGCTGGTCCTCGGATTCATCGGATATTCGTTCAACCTGAATACCGGCCGCGCCGTCACGAAGTATGTCGCCGAGTTTTCAGCGAGCGGCGAAACCGGGCGCATCCGCGGGATCGTATCAACGACGCTCATTCTGAATCTGGTCGTCGGTGCCGCCGGCGCAGGCATTATCGCGCTCGCCGCGCCGTGGCTCGTCTCGCGTGTTTTTCTGATCGAGGACCGGTCGGCGCCGGCCGCGGTGCTCGGGTTTTACGCCGCCGCGGCGATCATTTTCCTGACGATGCAATGGCAGGTGTTCATGTCGGCGGTCCAGGGATACCAGCGTTACGATCTCTTCTCGCGCCTGTCGAACCTTTCGAGCATCGCGACGATCGGCGGAAATCTGGTGCTGGCGCTGCTCGGATACGGCCTCGCGACGCTTCTCGCATGGAACGGCGCGGTGCTGCTCCTGATGACGGGTCTCAGTTTCGCGACCGCGCGGCGGCTTCTTCCGCCCGGAGCGATTACGCTCCGGTACGAGACGTCGGCCATGCGCACCGTCCTGCGGTTCAGCGGCGGCGTTATCGGCTATCAGATCGCTTCGAATCTGGTGCTCCTCTTCGAGCGCGGCTGGATCGTGCGCCAGCTCGGCGACGAGGCGCTGACCTACTATGTCGTCCCGATGACGCTCGGGATCTATCTCCACGGATTCGTCTCGAGCCTCATGCTCGTGCTCTTTCCGCTCTCGAGCGAGATCGGTGCGGATCGCGAACGGCTGCTCATAATGTACCGCACCGCGACGAAGCTCGTCCTTTTCGTCGTCGCGTTCTCCGCGCTCGCGCTCATCATCGACAGCCGGCTGTTCCTGACCCTCTGGATCGGACCCGAACTCGCCGAACGATCGGCACCGGTCCTGGCGGTCCACGCGGTCACCTTCGCGTTCGCGGCGCTGCTCGTCGTTTCGTGGAACATGGTCGAGGGACTCGGGCATCCGTCGTACAATTTCGGGGTATACCTGATCTGCTTCGCGATCGCCGTGACCGGGATGGTTCTTTTCACCCGCGACTACGGGATCCTCGGGGCGGCGCTCTCGCGGATGGCGGGCTTTTTGGTCCTGACCGGCTCGATCGCGTACGTCGAACGCTGGATTTTCGGTAAGATACAGTTCGGGTTCTGGATCAGGAGCATGTCGCTGGTCGCGGTCGCGCTCGCGGCGTCGGGTGCGGTTCTCGCGTCGGCGATCCGGATTTTCCAGCCGGGTTGGACGCTGTTCGTCGGGTCCGGGTTGTTGGCCGGCGCGGTCTATGTCCTGACGGCGTGGCTGGTCGGATTTATCGGTGAGGACGAGGTCGCCATCGGGCGCAGATTTCTCCGCCGGAGTGAATGATATGTCGGAAAAGATCGATCTCGTCGATCGGGTGAGTTTCATCAAGGAGTCTGCCAAGGGCCGCCGGACGCTGCATCTCGGCTGCACGAACTGGCCGTACACGGCCGATTCGATCGAGAAGGGAATGCTGCTCCATCACGATCTCGAGAAGATCGCCTCGGAGCTTTACGGCTTCGATTTCGATCAGGAAGGGATCGATGTGCTCGAGGCGAACGGCTCGAAGAACCTGTTCCGCGCCGATCTCGAGCGTCTCGACGAGGTTCCGCTCGAAACGACGTTCGACGTCATCATCGCCGGCGAGATGATCGAGCATTTGAACAATCCCGGCCGTTTTCTTGATGGGATCAAGCGCTTCATGGCGCCTTCGACGGATCTCGTGATCACGACGATCAACGCCTATTCGGCGATGCGCTTTGCGATGTACGGCCTGCGCGGCCGCGGCGGCGTCAACGAGCCGGTTCATCCGGACCACGTCGCCTATTACTCTTACCGGACGCTGAAGCTCGTCGTCGAGCGCAACGGACTCGAGCTGCGGCGCTTCTGTTTTTATGATATCGGGCCGGAGCACAGGCCCTATCTGCGCTGGTTTTACAAAGCGCTAAATGATGTTAGTGTAAAATTTTCCCCGCAGCTCGGCGACGGCGTCATTGCGGTCTGCGGTCTGCCTGGAAACGACAATGGACGTTAAGAGCATCGAACTTCCGGAGTCAATGGCCGGACTTGAAACGCACGACAAAGTGTTTGATCTTGTCGGCCGGTTTCTCGGCAGCGGTTCCTCCGTGATCGATCTCGGCGCCGGTCAGGGCGCGTTTTCAAAGCGCCTGGCGGAACTCGGACACGATGTCGTCGCGGTCGATTCCGATCCGGCAAACTGGAAGGTGCCGGGGATCGACGTTCTGGACATCGATCTCGACTCGGAATTCGCGGCGCGGGTCGGGCGAGCAGGATTCGACGCGGTCGTCGCGATCGAGATCATCGAACATGTCGAGAACCCGTTCAGCTTTGCGCGCCAGGCCGCGAAACTGCTCAAACCGGGCGGGTTGTTCTTGCTGACGACACCCAACGTCGAAGCGGTAAGTTCGCGGCTGATTTTTCTGTATACGGGACGGCTGAAGCATTTCAGCGCCTGGGAAACGGTCCGTCCGGCGCATATCACGCCGATCTTTCGCTGGAAGCTCGAAATGCTTCTCGCCGAGGCGGGATTCGAGATCGTCGAGGAGGACTTCAACCGATATGTCCACGAGACCGGGACCAATTTCAAAGGGCGCGTGGCGGGGATCGCCGCACGCGCGCTGCGGCCGTTCCTGAAGGGCGAGAAGGGCGGCGAGTGCCGGATCATCGTGGCCCGCAAAAAGAACTGATGAGATCGTTCGGCGAAATCGGAAGAAACAGGCTGATGACCGGTGGTCGCAGGGGGATATTTCTGCCGATCGTACTGCTGTGGGGCCTCGCGCTGGTCGCCGGTTTCGCCTTCGTAGTCTTCGACGAGGGACTCGGCTCTGCCTTCGGGAGCTATTATCTCGTGCCGTGGGCCGTCGCCGCGGGTTTCGTCGTTCTCGCGCCCGCCGCCTACTATTTCCACCGCGGTGAGTTCGATCTTTTCCATCCGCTCGTGTTCGGGGTTTGGTCCTATATTTTTCCGGCGTTCGTGATCGGAGCGCTGATCATCACGTTCAACATGACGAACAATTACGTGATGCTCTTCGTGACCGATCCCGAGTACACGCTGCCGCTCTCGCTCGTCTATGTTTCGATCGGCTTTCTCGGGGTCGTCGCGGGTTTCTATCTGCCACTCGGACGCTATCTGGCGGAACGGGCGACGCGCATCACGCCGGGCGGCGACTGGGACGTCGACAAGGTCTGGCTGCCGGGGATCGCGCTGACGCTCTCGGGCCTCGCGATCAACATCGTCGGCCTGCTCCAGGGCGTGCTCGGATTCCAGCGCGTCGACGAGGTCGGCGCCTTCGACAGCGCCGTCGTCTTCCTGACCTACATCTTCAACGTCGGCTACGTCCTGCTCTGGCTCGGGGTCTTTCAGACGAAGCGGCGCAACGGGCAGTTTTATCTCGTGATCGCGTTCCTCGCGGCGATGATCCCGCTCAGAATGGCACTTCAGGGCGGACGCAGCAGCCTTATGCTCAGCGTCATCTCGATCGCCGTCGCGTTCTGGTATTCGGGACGCCGGCTCAAGTGGCAGCACACGACCGTTTTCGGAACGGTCCTCGTCATCGCCATCTTCATCGGGATCATCTACGGAACCACGTTCAGGCGGATCAAGGGATCCGAAGAGCGCATCAACGCCGGCGACTATGCCGGCCAGATCGTCGAAACGTTCGACTATTTTTCGCGCACGGACATGACGCTTATCGTTTCGGAAGGTTTTTCGTCGATGGCCGAGCGCGTCGAGAACCTGAGTTCGCTCGGCGTGGTCGTCGCGAATTACGAGAAACTCGAGCCCTACGAGGAGAGTTACGGGCTCAAGAACAACATCGTCAATGACCTGGTGACGGCCTTCGTGCCGCGTTTCGTCTGGCCCGACAAACCGAACACGTCGGATCCGCGGGCGTACAGCGAACTCTATTTCGATTACGGCGAGAACTCGTTCGCGATCACTCCGTTCGGCGATCTTTTGCGAAACTTCGGGGTCATCGGAATTCCGCTCGGAATGATGGTCATCGGTTTCTACTACCGTCTGATCTACAGCTATCTGATCGACACGCCGGAACCGCGCCTCTGGAAAAAGGTGGCGTATTACCCGCTGCTGGCGGCGGTTTCGTTCGAATCGTTCTACGCGACGTTGTTTCCGATCGTCATCCGCGTTGCCTTCGTCGTGGTCGTCAGCGTCCTGTTCATCGGGTTCTTCGCGCGAAAACGCGCCGCCGGACCCGTTATGTCGCGGTAAGTTGCTGCAAAGAGTCACGTTAAATGGAAAAGATCGTCTTTACAAACGGCTGCTTCGACATCCTGCACCCGGGGCATGTCGATCTCCTGACGCGTGCGCGGTCGCTCGGAACGCGGCTCATAGTCGGCATCAACAGCGACGCATCCGTCCGGTCGATCAAAGGCGCCGGCCGGCCGCTGATGACGCAGGAAGAGCGCGCCGCCGTATTGATCGGGCTCGCGGCCGTCGATGAGGTCCGGGTCTTTGACGAACCGACGCCGGAGGCGCTGATCCGCGAGATCGTCCCGGACGTTCTCGTCCAGGGCGGGGCCTGGCCGGAAGCCGAGATCATCGGCGCCGATTTTGTGCGTTCGCGGGGCGGCGAAGTACATTCGCTGCCGCTGCTCGAAGGCCACTCGAGCAGCGCGATCATCGGGCGGACGCTCTCTGAACCGGTATCGGCGCCTGCCGGCGGAGTTGCCGACACGCTTCGTGAACATCTTGAAGTATTCACTAAGCTTATTGCCGCAAACGTTGATGATATTGAAGTTGCGGGGGCATCGCTGGTGCGCGCACTGCGCTCTGGCGGGAAGGTCCTGGTTTGCGGAAACGGCGGCAGTGCGGCCGATGCGCAGCATTTTGCCGCGGAACTTGTCGGACGCTTCGAAAGCGAACGAAAGGGACTGCCCGCGGTCGCGCTGACGACCGACACGTCGGCGCTGACCGCGATCACGAATGACTATTCGTTCGAACGCGTTTTTGCCCGCCAGGTCGAGGCGCTCGGCCGGGAAGGCGACGTGCTCGTCGCGATCAGCACGAGCGGCAATTCGCCGAACGTTCTGGCCGCGGTCATGGCCGCCCGCGCCCTCGGTATGCCGACGGTCGGTCTGACGGGCGCGAGGGGCAAGAAACTTGCGTCGCTGTGCGATCACGCCGTGCTCGTGCCGTCGGAACGCACCGCCCGTATTCAGGAAGCGCACCTGACGGTGATACATCTCTGGTGCGGAATGATCGACGATGAATTCGGAAGTTAAAGTTTTGGTTGAGGAAATTCTCGCGAAAGCCCCGGCGGTCAGCGTTCTCGTCGTCGGCGACGTGATGCTCGACCGCTATCATTGGGGCGATGTGTCGCGGATATCGCCGGAAGCGCCGGTCCCGGTCGTCAGGCTCGAACGAACGAGCATCGCCGCCGGCGGGGCCGCCAACGTCGCCGCGAACATTGTCGGGCTCGGTGCGTCGGTCCGCCTTTTCGGGCTGATCGGCGAAGATCCCGACGGCGCGGTTCTCAAGCACGAGATCGAGCGCACGGGCGTCAGCGGGGATGATCTCGTCGGCATTGGCGGCCGGCAGACGACCGTCAAGACGCGGATCGTCGCGCACGGCCAGCATGTTGTCAGGCTCGATCAGGAGAATACCGCACCGCTTGCGGGGGCGGCCCAGGACGCGCTCGCCGCGGCACTCGAGAGGGCGCTGGAGACATGTTCGATCGTGATCGTTTCCGACTACGCGAAGGGTATGCTCACCGATGGCCTGCTCGCGCGTCTGATAACCTCCGCCAGGCAGTCCGGGATCCCGGTGCTCGTCGATCCGAAAGGAAAGGAATACGCCAAGTACGCCGGGGCGACGATGGTCACGCCGAATCAGAAGGAAGCGCTTGATGCCTGCGGGCTCGACTCCGAGAATTCACTCGAAACCGCGGGGCGTAAATTGCTCACGGACCTGGGTTTGGAGTCGGCGCTGATCACCTGCGGAGCGGCCGGGATGAGTCTTTTTCTCGATGGCGCCGAACCGGTGTCGTTCACCGCCAGGGCGCGCAAGGTATACGACGTCACGGGAGCCGGCGACACGGTCATCGCGGCACTCGGAACGGCGCTTGGAACCGGGGCCGGACTGCATGCGGCGGTCGAATTCGCGAATCTCGCGGCCGGGATCGTGGTCGAGCAGATCGGCACGACGGCGATCAGCACGGCGCTCGTCAATTCCTACCTCGAAGAACACAATCAGTGAATGCACTGCGGATGACACGCAACCTTAGGTACGGTAGCGTAAATATCTGCAAATAAGAGAGATAAGGTGTGAAGCACTGAGCCGGATGCGCGGCGGTTCGCGGTCAGGCGCGCGTTTCGCCCTCCGGGCTTGTTCCGCGCTCGGCGGCGTTTGCCCGGCCGGGCGGCCGTTCAGCCTGCGACCGAACGGTAAAGTTCAAGCCATTTCGAGATATTTTCCCGAATGTCGAATTCGCGCTCGACGAACGGCCGGCAACGACTCCGTATGTCCTCGTAGCGCTCGGGCTCAAGGCTCAGCATCCCGTCGATTGCCGCCGCCAGCGCTTCGGGTGAGTTCTCCGACCAGACCCCGAGGTCTTCGTCTTCAAGGATCTTCCAGGGCGCGCCGCGGGACGCGATGACGGGCGTTCCCTGGGCCAGCGACTCGAGCACGACGACCCCGAAGTTCTCGGTGTGCGACGGCATTACCATGAACCGCGCGCTGGCGAGAAGTTCTTGTTTTTCAGTGCCTTCGACCTGACCGACAAACCTGACGACCGATTCGAGACCGAGCCGCGCGACCATGTCCCGCAACGGTTCCTCGAATTCCGGCTTGCCCGTTCCGGCGATCCTCAACTCGAACCCGGAATCCATGAAGCGCCGTGAGCGCGAAACCGCCTCGATCAGGTTGTCGATCGCCTTTTTCGGGTGGATCCGGCCAATGAAGAGAATGTAGTCGGCGGGCGTCCGCGTCGCCTGAGACGGGATCTCGAGATAGTTGGGGATCTGTTCGACCCGCGCGTCGCTGCCGAAAACATCGCGGATGTACGCGGTCTCCTCGTCGCACGTAGAGTGATAAACGGGATAGCGGCCGACCAAGAGCCTGAGCAGCGCGAGGACGGGCTTTTTGCGGTTCTTCGAATGCTCGAGCGCGATCGGATCAAGCTCGCCGCGCGGCGACCAGAGCAGTTTCTTACGCAGCAGACGGGCGACGATGCCGGACGCGAAGGCCGTCGGATAAAAGATCGACGAAATGTGGACGATATCGCTCCCGAAGATCCGGCGGAACGCCGCAAGGGTCTGTTTCAGCGGAAAATTCAGGTTGGGCGTGCGGACGTAAACGGCGCGGATCCCGTCGACCGACGTCCATTCGTCGCGCGGCGTGGCGGCGCCGAGCCCCTTGTCCGACGCGACGACCTCCGGCGCGAGCCCTTCGGCCGCGAGATTCTTCGCGATCCAGTAAACTGAGTTGGCCGGGCCGCCTGCCTGCGACGGATAGAAGACCTCGACCGGATATAGGATCTTCATGTGGTCAGAAACCGTTGGCGTCGAGCCAGTCCGAAAGCACGACGAGGTGCCAGACGTGCGACCAGAGAACGCCCGAGCGCCGTTGCGAAAAGTCTTCCCAAAGCCGCGCGAGACGCTTCGGATCGAGCAGCGCGCGGTGTGCCAGCGAAGTGATCCTCGCTTCGCAGAATCCCCGCAGTTCCGATCGCATCCACTTGTCCCACGGCAGCACGAAGCCCATCTTCGGCCGGTGGACGATCGAATCCGGCAGAAGCGGCGCGAGCGATTCGACGAGCAGTCGCTTCGGCGTCGACGGGTATTTGAACTCGTCGGGGACGCCGAGAACGTACTCCACAAGTTCGTAATCGAAGAACGGTTCGCGCACTTCGAGCGCCGAGGCCATGCTGAACTGGTCGGCGTCCTTCAGCAGGACGTTCTGCGTATAGCCGAGAAATTCGGCGATCGAGAACTGGCTGAGCAGAGGGAATCCGGCGATCGCGCCGGCGCGCCCGGCGAGTTCCCGGCGGATGTTCAGGTCGTCGGGCGATTCGCCCTCGAGCTCGGTGATCAGCCGGTCGCTCAGGACCTGCCGCGTCCGCGGGTAGAAGTCCTCGATCCCGTTTCCGGCTTCGAGAACGGCACCGATGCGCTGGTATTTCGAGTTCGCCGACAACGCCAGCACCGCGCCGGCGGCCCGCCTCACGATGCGCGGCGTGCGGGCAATCGTCCCGCGGCGAAACTTAAACCAGTTCATGAAGTTCGGGTACCCCGCGAAAAGCTCGTCGCCGCCGACTCCTGAAAGGGCGACCTTCAGACCCGCGGCGCGCGTCGCCTTTGAAACGACGTAGGTATTGACGCCGTCCCCGCTCGGAGAATCGGCGCTCGCGAGCGCGTCGGGGAGCGATTCGAGAAAGTCGCCGGCTCGCAGTCGGACGCTCTGGTGGTCGGTCCCGAATTTCTTCGCGATCGTTTCGGCGTGGACCGATTCGTCGAATTCCTTTTCTTCGAAATTGACGGAAAACGTGCTGACCGGCGAATCGCTCAGCTTCGACATGAGCGCGACGACCGCGCTCGAATCGATCCCGCCCGAAAGAAACGCGCCGAGGCGGACGTCGCTGATCATGCGCCGCCGGACCGAATTTTCAAGCAGTTCGCGGACGCGCTCGCGGACAGCGGCCTCGGAAGTCTCGGGATTGGCGTCGCGGCGGCCGTCGATCGACCAGTAGCGCGCGATCCGCAAGCCGTCATCGTTGAACGTCGCGAAAGTGCCGGCGGGAAGCTGGCGGATTCCCTCGACGATCGTGCCCGGTGAATAGACCGACTGGAACGCGAGATAATCGCGCAGTCCGGCGCGGTCGATCCGCCGCTCGGCCATGCCGGAAGCGAGAACCGCACGGATCTCGGAGGCGAAGACGAGCTTGGCCCCGGCCACCATGTAATAAAGCGGTTTGACGCCCATCCGGTCGCGGGCAAGGAACAGTTCACGCTTGCGGCGGTCCCAGATCGCGAACGCGAACATGCCGTTGAGCATCCCGAGGCAGTCGCTGCCGAAACGCTCGTACGCGGCGAGGATCGTCTCGGTATCGGACGCCGTCCGGAACGGATAGCCGTCCAACCGCCCGCGGACCTCGCCGAAATTGTAAATCTCGCCGTTAAATGTGATTATGAAACGGTTTCCCGCGTCGGACATCGGCTGGTTCGCGCTCTCGGAAAGATCGATGATCGAGAGCCTCCGGTGTCCGAGCGCGATGCCGGCGTCAACGAACCGGCCGGCGGCGTCCGGGCCGCGATGGCTCAGCCTGCCGGTCATCGCGTCGATGGCCGTTCCGGCGATTTCGGGGTCTATCTGGCCGGCGAGACCGGCGATTCCGCACATAGGGAGAGGATACAACAAAGCCGAAGCCGTTGGACAACCGGACCCGGTTCCGGGCCGGCACCGGAAGTTGAGAACTTACCTTAACATGCGGCCGCCGGTTTGCCGGACGCATCTGGAATCCGGTTTGGAAACACGCGGAAAATGCTGCATATAAATGAGTTACGTGCTGCCGCAATACTTCAGGTGTCGGCACCACGACCTTTAGAGATCACTTTAAGTCGATGAAAGTACTTCTGTTCGGCGCCAACGGGATGCTCGGTCATGCGGTTCTCGCCCGCTGGCGCGACCGCTTCGACGTTTTCGGCGTGATGCGCGGCGCCTTCGACCGGATCGGGCCGATCGGCACTCTCGAACGTACGCGGGCGTTCGACGGCGTCGACGTCCGCGATGCCGGAAGCGTGCGGATGGTGGTCGAGGCAGTCAGGCCCGACGTCATCTTCAACGCCGTCGGGATCATCAAGCAGCTTCCCAATTCAAAGAACGTCGTCGAAACGCTTGAGGTCAATTCGATCTTCCCGCACCGGCTGGCCGCACTCGCCGGAGAATTCGGCGCGCGGCTCGTCAACATCAGCACCGACTGCGTCTTTTCGGGGGCGCGCGGGATGTATTCGGAAGACGACCCGCCGGACGCGCTCGATCTCTACGGCATCAGCAAACGCTTCGGCGAGGTCACCGACGGGAACTGCCTGACGGTCCGGACGTCGATCATCGGGCCGGAGATTGGATCGTCGCACAGCCTTCTCGACTGGTTCCTGTCAAACGCGGGAGGGCGGGTCAAAGGGTTTCGGAACGCGGTATTTTCAGGATTTCCGACGGTCGTCCTGGCGGACATTCTCGGCGACGTGATCGAGAATTTCCCGGATCTTTCGGGGCTTTATCATGTTTCGGCGGAACCGATCGACAAATTCTCGCTGCTCGGACTGATCAGGGACGCGTACGGCGCGCCGATCGGGATCGACGAGGATACCGGGTTCGTCATCGACCGGAGCCTCGATTCGGCGAAGTTCCGCGATTTGACGGGGTTCGCGCCGCGCCCGTGGCCCGAGATGATCGCGGCGATGGCGGCGGCCGACACGCGGCGTTTACAAACTTCGTAAAACCTAAAATAATTGTTGCGATGAAATCACTTGAAGGAAAACGGATCCTCGTCACGGGCGGTACGGGTTCGCTCGGAAAAACGCTCGTGCGGCGGCTGCTCGGCGGATCCGCCGGACGTCCGGCGAAGATCACGGTCTATTCGCGGGATGAAGCGAAACAGCACTACATGCGGCTCGAATACCTCCGCCGCGAACATGCCACGGATGACGTTATCTATCAGAATTCACAGGACTTATTGAATTTTCGCATCGGCGACGTGCGCGATCTTCCGGCACTCGCGCGGGCGATGCGCGAGGCCGACGTCGTGTTCCACGCGGCGGCGCTGAAACAGGTGCCGTCGTGCGAGTACTTTCCGTTCGAAGCGGTCCAGACGAACGTCGTCGGGGCCCAGAATCTCGTCCGCGCAGTCCGCGAGTACCATCTGCCGATCGAGCGCATCGTCGGGATCTCGACCGATAAGGCGTGCAAGCCGATCAACGTTATGGGAATGACGAAGGCGCTCCAGGAGCGGATCCTCCTCGAGGCCAACCGCGACTGCCCGGAAACGGTCTTCACGTGCGTGCGTTACGGGAACGTCATCGCCTCGCGCGGCTCGATCATTCCGCTGTTCGTCGAACAGATCTCGAAAGACCGTCCGCTGACCATCACGATGCCCGAAATGACACGGTTCCTGCTGAGTCTGGAGCGCGCCGTCGACACGGTCCTCGCGGCGGTCGATACCGGCGGTCCGGGCGAGACCTACGTGCCGAAGGTGCTGTCGGCCAAGATCACGGACGTCGCGCGGGCGCTGATGGGCGCCAAAGATCTGCCGCTCGTCTACACCGGGATCCGCCCGGGCGAGAAGATCCACGAGATCATGGTCTCCGAAGAAGAGATCTACCGGACCGTCGAGCGCGGCGACTACTACGTCATCCTGCCGGTCCTGCCGGAACTGCGCGGCGCCGGTGACCACGAACCGGCGCTCGGAAGCGAGTATTCATCGAAGGACGGGAACATTTCCGGCGACGAGCTGCGCCGGCTTCTGAGCGAGGCCGACGACGAGATCCGCCGGTTCCTGACACAGCATTCTTAGGACAGCTATGAAGATCATGACGATCTTCGGGACACGCCCGGAGATAATTCGACTGAGCGTCATTCTCAAACTGCTCGACCAGCACGCGGAGCACGTCACCGTCCATACGGGACAGAACTTTTCCGAGAGCCTGAGCGACATTTTCCTGCGCGATCTCGGCGTCCGCACGCCCGACGAGCATCTCGGCATCAAGTCGGCGAGTTTCGGCGAACAGGTCGGACAGATACTTTCGCGGACGGACGCCGTCATCGAAAAGCACCGCCCGGACCGGATCCTGATCCTCGGCGACACGAACAGCGCGCTTTCCGCGATCGTCGCCGCCCGGCGCGGGATCCCCGTCTTCCATATGGAGGCCGGGAACCGCTGCTACGACGACCGGGTTCCCGAAGAGGTCAATCGCCGGATCATCGACCATTCGAGCACGTTTCTCATGCCGTACACCGAGCGGAGCAAGGAGAACCTCGTCCGCGAGGGCATCGAGCGCGAACGGATCTTCGTCACCGGCAATCCGATAAACGAGGTGCTCGCGGCCTATCGGGCGGAGATCGACGCGAGCCGGGCGCTCGAGTCGCACGGCGTCAAACCGTACGAATACTTTCTGGTGACGCTGCACCGCGCCGAGAACGTCGACCGGGAGGCCCGCCTGCGGGCGATCTTCGACGGCTTCGAGCGCGTTTCGGGGGAGTTCGGCAAACCGATCCTCGTCAGCGTCCATCCGCGGACGGCCGAAAAGCTGGTCAAATTCGGGCTCAAGCCGGACAGCGGGCGGATCAAGCTCCTGCGGCCGCTCGGATTCTTCGATTTCGTCCGCCTCGAGAAGAACGCGCTCGCCGTACTGACCGACAGCGGCACGGTGCAGGAGGAATGCGCGATCTTCGGCGTCCCGAACGTCACTGTCCGGGACGTGACCGAAAGGCCGGAAACGCTTGAGTGCGGAAGCAACATCATCAGCGGTGCGGATCCCGGGGCGATCCTTGCCGGCGCGCAGATCGCACTGTCGCAGCCCGCCGACTGGACGGCGCCGCGCGAATATCTTGCCGAGAACGTCTCGCAGGTGGTGACGAAGATCATTCTCGGGCACGCCAGCATTCGCCGGCACGTCTGATCCCGACGATGAGCGAAACCGAACGCGCCCGGGCGCGCCGCCGGCGCCTCTGGGTCATTACCGAGCTTTACTATCCGGAAGAAACGTCGACCGGCTATTACCTGACGCGGATCGCCGAGGGCCTCGCCGGCGAATTTGACGTTGCGGTGATCTGCGGGCAGCCGAACTACTCGGCGCGCGGGACGCGGGCGGCCCGCCGCGAGACCCACCGCGGGGTCGACATCAGGCGCGTCCGCGGAACGACGCTCGACAAGAACGTCATTGCCTTCAGGATCGTCAACATGCTGACGCTCGGGATCTCGGTATTCTTCTCGGCGATGCTCAATTTCGGCCGCGGCGACCGCGTGCTGGTCGTCACGACGCCGCCGACGCTGCCGTTCATCGCGGCCTTCGCGTCGCTCTTCAAGGGCGCCGGCTACGTGCTTCTGATCCACGACAACTATCCCGAGATCCTCGTCGCCGCCGGAAAATCGAGTCCCGGATCGCTGTTTGTCAGGATCGCCGCGCATCTCAACCGCTGGCTTTACAAGTTTGCGGCGAAGATCATAGTCGTCGGGCGGGACATGCGCGAACTGGTCGGGAAAAAAACCGAAGGTCTGGATATTCCGATCGACACGATCCCGAACTGGGCCGAGCTCGAACGCGTCGAGCCGCGGCCGCGCAGCGAGAACGCGCTGTTGCGGGAACTCGGGATCGCGGACCGGATCGTTCTCCTTTATGCGGGAAACATGGGGTATCCGAACGATCTCGAAACGATCGTCGAATGCGCCCGCGAACTTGGCGACGACCGGCGTTTCGCGTTCGTCTTCCTGGGCGCCGGCGTCAAGCGGAAGTGGCTCGAAGGGGAAGTCGCGCGGCTCGGGCTGTCGAACGTGCAGGTTCTCGACCCGCGTCCGCGCGAGGAGCAGATCGAGTTCCTCAATGCCTGCGACGTCGGCGTCGTCAGCCTCGTTGACCGGATGTGGGGAGTCTCGATGCCGAGCCGGACGTACAATATCCTGGCGGCGGGCAAGCCGGTCCTCGCGCTTACCGAGCCCGGTTCGGAACTTGATCTGGTGGTGCGCGATGACGAGGTCGGCTGGTCGGTGCGTCCCGGCGACCCGGCGGCGCTGCGCGCGGCGCTCGAAGAG
>JAKOSS010000425.1 GCA_029777145.1 Acidobacteriota bacterium
CACAACCTGACGTTCTACATCCCGAAGACCGAATCCGCGGATGAAGCCTGCTTTTGGCGCGATCTTTTCCAAACCGTTGAAAACCGGCTCGGCTGGGAACGCGGCTACATCAAGTGCTTTGCGCTCGTCGAATCGCATCCGTTCGCATTCCAGATGGAGGAATTTCTATTCAATGTGCGCGAACACATCCTCGGTCTCAACCTCGGCCGTTGGGACTACATGGCGTCGCTGATCAATTTCAATCTGTCCGATTCCGACTGGGTCCTGCCCGACCGCAACACCATCCCGACCGACGTCCCGTTCTTCCAGAACCTCCGCGAACTGCTCGTGGAGATCTGCCACAAACGCGGCGCGCTCGCGATCGGCGGCATGACGGCGCTCTATCCGAGCCGGGTCGATCCCGAACTCAACCAACGCGCGCTGAAGGTGCTCGAAGCGGACAAACACAACGAGGCGGCCGTCGGCATGGACGGAGCCTGGACCGGTCACCCGGATCAGAACCAGATCGCCGTCGATCAGTTTCCGGTTCCGAATCAGATCGGTTTCCGCAAGCCGGACGTCAGTAGATTTCCGAATCTTCGGCCGGTGCCGTCGGAAGTCGGAAAACGATCGCTCGCGGGAACGCGTGCGGCCGTCAGGACCGTGATCCGCTATCGCAACGGAGTGCTCAACGGCAAAGGCGCGTCGCTGCTCGACGGCTACATGGAAGACCTCGCGACCGACCGCATTTACAGGCTGATGATCGCGCAGCGGATGGTGCACGCGGACGACGTCGTGATCACCGACGACGACGGCACGCCGGTGCGGCACTCGCCGGAACTGATCACGCGCCTGTTCGACGAGGAACTCGAGCGGTTGCTCGGCGAGTCGCCTTCGGATCAGCAGGAGACGCTTCGCGAGGCGCGTCGTTTGAGCGAGGAAATGATCATTTTGGGACAATTCGACCCGGTTTAACCGCGGGAAAAACTTGAAGGAGAAGTAATTATGAACAAGCAGCAGCAGATCGAAGAACTTAAGCGTGATTGGAACGAAAACCCGCGATGGGAAGGAATTGACCGGCCGTACACGCCGGAGGATGTCGTCAGACTCCGCGGCTCGGTGAAGATCGAGTACACGATCGCGAAGTTGGGCGCCGAGCGGTTGTGGGAACTCATGAAGACCCGCGACTACGTCAATTCGCTCGGAGCACTGACGGGCGGACAGGCGATCCAGCAGGTCCAGGCGGGGCTTCCGGCGATCTATTGCAGCGGTTGGCAGGTCGCTGCGGACGCCAATGTCTCGGGCCAAATGTATCCCGACCAGAGCCTTTATCCGTCGCACAGCGTTCCGGAACTCGTCCGGCGGATCAACAATTCGCTCCAGCGTTCCGATCAGATCTACAGCACCGAGGGCAAGAACGGGGTCTATTGGTACGCGCCGATCCTCGCCGACGCCGAAGCCGGATTCGGCGGCAACCTGAACGCGTTCGAGCTGATGAAGCAGATGATCGACGCGGGCGCGGCGGGCGTTCATTTCGAGGACCAGCTTTCGTCCGCGAAGAAATGCGGCCATCTCGGCGGCAAGGTGCTCGTCCCGACGCAGGAAGCGATCCAGAAACTCGTCGCGGCGCGGCTTGCGGCCGATGTCTGCGGCGTTCCGACGATCGTCCTCGCTCGCACAGACGCGAACGCGGCAAACCTTTTGACGTCGGACATCGATGATCGCGACAAGCCGTTCTGTCTCGGCGAACGGACCGTCGAAGGCTTCCATCGCGTCCGCAACGGCATCGATCAGGCGATCTCACGGGGTCTCTCATACGCACCGTACGCTGATCTCGTTTGGTGCGAAACCGCGCATCCCGATCTCGACGAGGCACGCAAATTCGCCGAAGCGATCCACGCGATCTATCCCGGCAAACTGCTCGCGTACAACTGTTCGCCGTCGTTCAACTGGAAAAAGCAGCTCAACGACGACACGATCGCCAAGTTCCAGCGCGAACTCGGCGCGATGGGCTACAAGTTCCAGTTCATCACGCTCGCCGGATTCCATGCGCTGAACATGACGATGTTCGAACTGGCGCGCGACTATCGCGAACTCGGAATGACGGCCTACGCCGATCTTCAGGAGCGCGAATTCGGTCTCGAGGCCGACGGCTACCGCGCGAAGAAACACCAGTCGTTTGTCGGCACCGGTTACTTCGATTCCGTCACGCAGGTCATTTCCGGCGGCGTGTCGTCAATGACCGCGCTCAAGGGATCGACCGAGGAAGAGCAGTTCGTCGACGCGAAACTCGCGGCCGTGAAGGGCTGAAACCATTCGAGGGGGAGAGTGGGGGAGTGGGTGAACCGGCGAAGGGGAGAGTGGGAGATTGATGTTTGATGTCGATTCCCCCCCACTCCGACGTTCACCCACTCGCCCCTTCCCCCACTCTCCCTTTCCCCACTCTCCCTTTCGCCC
>JAKOSS010000426.1 GCA_029777145.1 Acidobacteriota bacterium
CGTCGGCCGGAAGGTTCGAGAAAGTGTAATTTCCGTTCGCATCGGTCTGCGCCGAAGCCTGCGCCGATCCGTCGAGTTCGACCGCGACGTTCCCGATACCGTTGCCGAGATTGTCGGCGACGCGCCCCGAGATGCTGAAATCGCTCTGCATCCCTTCGAAGAAAACGGTCTCTTCGCCGATCAAATTGATGAGATTCGTATTGTATTCATCGAAGAGATAACCGATCGCTTTCGGCGAAACGTTGTAATTCCCGCCCGCCGTCAGATTGGCGAACTTGAACGAGCCGTCAGTGTTCGTCACGGTCTGGCGGTCTTCCGTCCCGGTCAAACCGACGCTTACGCCGCTCATGGGATTGCCGTTGCTGTCGAGGATCAGGCCCGAGATCGACGGCAGATTCGTGTCGATCTCTTCCGCCAAAACGAACGGCGAGAGCGACGCGACGGCGGCACAGATCTGCTTCGTCGCAAAATTCCGGCTGACCGTGCGGTCGATCAGGACTCCGCCCTCCTTGTGGAGGATGCTCATCTGACTGAATTGCGTCGATGTCGGTGTTCCCTGAACGGTAAAGCAGACGGTAATTGTCGGCGTGAACGACGCCGTCGTCGATATTTCATAAGCCTGCGAGCCGAGGATGAAGCCGTGCGGAGCCGTGCCGGCGGAACCCGGCGGGATCGGAACGATGCTCGTTTGGCCGCCCGCCGAAACCGCGGGAAACGTCAGTTCAACCGCTCCGGCTTCGGTCGTCACCGAAGTCCCCGGAAGCGTCGTCGGAGCAAAACTCGGCGCCAGATCGTGCCTCGGCACGGCGGAATTCAAGATCCGCCGATTCGTGCCGTCGGTTTCCATGACGCCGTAAAGGCCGCCGTTAAGGGTCGTAAATGACAGGAATAAACCGTTCGGCGCCCAGTCGACGCTCGTGCTCGTCGCCGGCGAGGCCGTCAGCGTCAAGCCGGAGCCGTTGGCATTGATTAAAGCGATCTGTCCCGTTTGCGTAGAACCCAGAGCCGACGGCGAGAAGAGAAACGCGATTTGCGAACCGTCGGGCGAGAATCTCGGCGCATAACCTTGTCCGCCGAGCGCGATCGGCGTCGGATTCGTGCCGTCGGCGTTGATCGTCACTAAATCACGATGAAAACTGCCGACAGATGTCTTGCTGAGGATGATCTTCGAGCCGTCAGGCGACCAGTCGAGGTCGTGGACGAGGCCATTGCCGTTCGTGCTGAACAGCGTCGCCGCGCCGCTGCCGTCGCTGTTCATGATCCGGACGAGTTGGTCGCGGGCAAAGATGATCTTCGTCCCGTCGGGTGAAAATCGGAGCGAGACTCCGCGCTCGGTGCTGATCTCGGTCAGATCGGATCCGTCGAATTGCGCCGTGTAGATCCCGTTGCCGCCGGCGTCGAAGCTGCAGGCGAAGACGATCATCCGTCCGTCGTTCGAAAAGGATGCGGAATTGCAGTTGCTCGGAACACCGAGATTGACTATCTGGGTATCGGCCGTGCCGTCCGCATTCATCGTAAAGACTCTTCTGCCTGAACCGTAAACGACCCGTCCGATCGGCTGCGGGGAGATGCTGCCGGCGAAATCGGCGGTCTGATCGCCGGTTAGAGTCGGGAAGCTCCGTGCGGCGATCGGGAAGTTGAAGTTGGCTGCCGACACCTGGACTTGATAATTGCCGCCGGCGGTCAGCGCGTTGAAACTGTAACGTCCGTTGGCATCGGTCTGAACCGTGCCGGTCGTCGGGCCGACCATTGAAATCGTGGCGTTCTCGATCGGGAAACTGCTGCCGTTGTTCGTTCCCGTCACCTGTCCGCTGATCGAAAGATCCGGATCGACGGCAACGAAGTCCTGACCGGGTTGATCGCCCGATAGATTGGTCAGCGTCACGCTCGCCGGATTGAAAACCGCTCCGCCGGCGGACGGCC
>JAKOSS010000427.1 GCA_029777145.1 Acidobacteriota bacterium
CATCGAGATCCTCGTGCACGAAGCCGCGGACGAGCTCGAACCGGCCGTCGTATTTCGTGTCGATGAAGCTGTACGAGATGGCCTCGTCATAACCGAGATCGGCCAGCGTCTGCCGCAAATGGAACTTGCGCATTTCGTTCGGCTGATATTCGCCGGCGCCGAATGCGGGCGCGAGTTCTTCGCCGATCTTGTCGTAACCGACGATCCGCGCGACCTCTTCAACTAGGTCTTCCTCGATGTTGACGTCGTGACGCCAGGAAGGAACGGTGAAAATTTGCGATTTGCGATTTGCGATTTGCGATTGGAAGCCGAGTGCGCCGAGAATCCGATCGATTTCGGCTTCAGAAACATCAAGGCCGGTCAGACGTTTGACCGCATACTCGATGTCGCTCGACTCGATCGTTTTCTGTTCCTGCTTTGTCGGATAGACATCGACGAACTCCGCGGCCGTTCCGCCGGCGAGTTCGCAGATCAGCTGCGTTGCGCGGTTCGAGGCGCGGATCAGATTTTCAACGTCGACGCCGCGTTCGAAACGGTGGCTCGCCTCGGTCGAAAGTTTGAGTTTGCGCGAAGTCTGACGGATCGATTCGCGGTTGAAATACGCGACCTCGAGAAGGACGTCGGTCGTCTCTTCCGTGATGCCCGAATCGAATCCGCCCATCACGCCGCCGACGGCGACCGGTTTGCGCGCGTCGCAGATCACGAGCATCGAATCGTCGAGTTCGCGTTCAACCTCGTCGAGCGTCTTGATCTTCTCGCCCGCAAGCGCTCGCCGGACTACGATGCGGTTCTCCTCGAGCTTTTGCAGATCGAACGAGTGCATCGGATTGCCGAATTCGTGCATGACGAAATTCGTGATGTCTGCGACGTTGTTGATCGAGCGTTCGCCGACCGCTTCGAGTCTTTTCACGAGCCATTCCGGCGACGGGCCGATCTTCACGCCGCGGATGATCCGGGCCGTGAAGCGATGGCAGAGGTCCGGTGCCTCGATCGCGACAAATCCGGAGTCGAGAGTCGTGAGTCGTGAGGGCGCTGCGTCCGACTCTCGACTCTCGACTCTCGACTGAGTTGCGGCCGCAATCTCCCGTGCGACCCCCCAATGCGACAGGCAATCGCCGCGGTTTGAGGTCAGATCGATATCGAAGACGAAATCGTCGCCGTGTTCCTCGATGCCTTCGACCGCGTTGCCGACGGACGTCAGCCTGTCCGCAACCTCGCGCGGCGACAGGTCAAAAACGATAAGGTCTTTTAGCCAGTAATAGCTGATAAGCATAGATCTTGCTTGGAGTTCCGCCTTCAGGCGGCATCATTCCAATCTCCCTCGTTGGGCGTTTCCGATACGCGGCTTCTACTCGATCTCTCGGCGTCCAAAAACTTACGATTCCGACGACGGATAGTGGGCGGATTTGCAGTCCTCTCCATTTACTTCGTCGGCTTCCAGATGTACGTTCCCGTTCGGTCGATGTATCCCGTCTTTTCGTGCGTCTCTCGGTTGCCTTTTGGAGCGACCAGAGCGAATCCCTCGTGAAAAGGCCAAACCCAATGGAATTGCGGCTTTATCACCCACGCGCCGGTCTTGTCGATGAA
>JAKOSS010000428.1 GCA_029777145.1 Acidobacteriota bacterium
GCCGCGGCGTATCGATGAAGTTCCTCGACATCGAAGTCGGGGTACGGTGTGACGAAATCGAAGACATTCTCTTTCCAGTTGCCGTACCAATCTTCCCAACCGATGTTCCAGCCCTCGACGAGCACACCGTCGATACCGTTCGCCGCCGCGAAATCGATGTATCGCTTGACGTTTGCCGTCGTCGCGGCGTGTTTACCGTTCGGTTTCAGCGATCTCCAGTCGATCTCGTCGATCTTGACGTTGTTCGTGTCGGAATAGTTCCAGGTCCCGGTTCCGATATGCATCTCCCACCAGACGCCGACGAATTTCTGAGGTTTGATCCAGCTCGTATCCTTGATCTTCGTCGGTTCGTTGAGGTTCAGGATGATCTTCGACGCAAGGATATCGGCCGCTTTGCCGGAAACGATAACCGTTCGCCACGGCGTTTTCGCCGGAGTTTGCAGAAACGCCGCGCTTCCGACGGCGTTCGGCGCGAGATGCGTCGTGAACCCTAACGTTTCGCGGTCAAGCATCAGATACATCGCCGGGTAGTCGGTGAGGGCGGCTTCGTGAATGTTGATGTAGATCCCGTCGTCGGACTTGAGCATCAACGGAGTCTGGACGGCGTTGTCGGCGAAGACCTTTTTGTCCGCCTCGAGATCGACATATTTTGCTTTCGTCGCGTGGATCTCGCTCAGTTTCGTCGTATTGTAGGCAAACTCCTGCGAATCGTAGCAACCGGGGATCCAGAATGCCTTGTGATCGCCGGTCAGATTGAACTCGGTCCGTTCTTCGTTGAGCTGAAAATATTTGAGGTCGCTCTGAAGCGGAAATTCATAGCGAAAGCCGAGGCCGTCGTCGAAAAGCCTGAAACGAATGATCAATCGGCGGGTCAGTTTGGTCGGCTCGATCTGATCTTGCGCTAAAATGACGGCGAGTTCGTTGTAGTGATCGCGGATCGAGCTGACCTCGCCCCACACCGGTTTCCAGGTCACGTCGTGCGATGCGAACTTAGTGTCGATCAACTTGAAACCGGTCGCGAACTGCGGCTGGCCTTTGATCTCGAAGGCCATCGCGCTGTCCTTCAAAACGGGCCGCTTCTGGTATGACAGGTTGTAAACCGGCTGCCCCGCCGTCGACAGTTTGAACGACAATTCAAGATCGCCGTCCGGTGATCGGAGCGTCTGGGCAGACGCGCAGAACGCGGTCAGGGCCAGGACAACGAAGAAAATGAAGGCCTTTCTTTTCATATTGATTTCGGCTGTTTCCAGATGATTCGGAATAACTGATAGCTGATAGCTGTTAGCTGAAAGCCAGGATCGATCATTCTTCAATGAACAAAATCCTCGAACGACGGCATCGCGCCGGAACGCGACGCGACAAACGCGCCGACTCGGTTCGCGAATTGGTTGATCAATTCTCCCAGTCCGACGACATTGAATGTTTGATCGATCACGTCCGGTGTAAACCTTACACAGTATTGATATGCCAAGTTGGCCGCAATGTCGATTCGGAAACGCCGTTCGGCCACCCGATTTCGGTTATAATGAGCGGCAATGGCAGACGGGACAAAAACACTCCGTGTGATCGATTCGCACACGGCCGGCGAGCTGACACGCGTCGTCGTCGAAGGCTTTCCGGATCTTGGTTCGGGGTCGATGAGGGAACTCCGCGAACGCTTTCGCAATGAACATGATCGACTCAGAAACGCGATCGTCAACGAACCCCGTGGTCATTCGGCGATCGTCGGCGCGCTGCTTTGCGAGCCGCACGAACCGAGTTGCGACGCGGGCGTCATCTTCTTCAACAACGTCGGCTATCTCAACATGTGCGGCCACGGGACGATCGGACTTGTTCGGACGCTCGAATTCATGGGACGGATCGGACCTGGGATCGTCCGCATCGAAACGCCGGTCGGGATCGTCGAAGCCGAACTCGAAGCCGACGGACACGTCACCGTCGCCAACGTTCCGAGCTATCGGTTCGCGAAAGGAGTCGCGGTCGAGGTCCCGCAAGTCGGCACCGTTACCGGCGACGTCGCGTGGGGCGGAAACTGGTTTTTCCTCGTCGAGAACCACGGATTGGAGCTCGGACTTTCGAATCTCACCGAACTCGGTATTTTCGCTTCGGCGATCAAAGACGCGCTTGCGGCAAACGGCATCACGGGCGATAACGGCGCCGAGATCGATCACGTCGAACTCTTCTCGGATTCACCGATCGCCGACAGCCGCAACTACGTCCTCTGTCCGGGCAACGAATACGACCGTTCGCCGTGCGGGACCGGAACGAGCGCAAAGCTCGCATGTCTTTTTGCCGACGGGAAGATCGGCGAAGGCGAAGTTTGGCGGCAGGAGAGCGTGATCGGCAGCGTCTTTGAAGGCAGCGTACGCGTCGAGAACGGAGTCATCACGCCACGGATCCGCGGCACCGCATTCCTGACGGCGGACATCACGCTGATCCTCGACCCGAATGATCCGTTTCGGCACGGAATCGGCAGCTGATCGATGGCGCAATCGCAAAAATTCGACTGCGTAATTGTCGGAGCCGGAATCGTCGGCACCGCCTGCGCGCTGCGTCTCGCGACCGACGGATTGAGCGTCGCGGTCGTCGATGAACACGACGTCGCCTCGGGAACGACCGCCGCCGGCATGGGACACATCGTGGTAATGGACGATTCCGACGCGCAGTTTGCGCTCACTGAATATTCGCGTCGATTATGGGACGAATCGGCGGCCTCGTTGCCCGCCGACTGTGAACGCCAGAACTGCGGAACGATCTGGGTTGCGGCCGACGAAGAGGAACTTGCCGAAGCCCAACGCAAGTACGAGTTTTACCTTCAGCGCGGCGTCGCGTCGGAGGTCATTGACGACAAAGCACTTCGTGAGGCCGTACCTAATTTACGCGAAGGGCTCGCCGGAGGACTTCTCGTGCCCGGCGACAGCGTCGTTTATCAACCGCGCGCGGCGGCGGCATTCCTTGACGAAGCGATCGGGAACGGCGCCTCGGCGATCTTCGGAAAGCGGGTTGATCGGATCACAGACTCCGGAATCAGGCTCGAGGACGGCGAGCGGATCGATGCCGGAAAAGTCGTCGTCGCGGCGGGAATCGGATCGTCGGACATTGTTCCGGGCGTCAAGATCCGCCGGAAAAAGGGCCATCTCGTCATCACCGAGCGCTATCCGGGTTTTGTCCGCCACCAGATCGTCGAACTCGGTTACTTGAAGTCGGCGCATTCGAGCGCGTCGGATTCGGTCGCGTTCAACGTCCAGCCACGGGCGACCGAGCAGGTCTTGATCGGATCGTCGAGGCAATACGACATTAACGATACTGCGGTCGATTACGAAATTCTCGGGCGAATGACGCGGCGCGCGTTCGAGTACATGCCGTCGCTCGCCAACCTTGCGACGGTCCGCGTTTGGACCGGATTTCGCCCGGCGACCGACGACAATCTCCCGCTGATCGGGTCGCACCCTGAAATGAAGAATGTCCTGCTCGCGGTGGGCCACGAAGGACTTGGGATCACCACGTCGACCGGAACGGCGGCGATCATCGCCGATCTGATCGCCGGACGCGAACCGGCGATCGACGCGAAGCCGTACGATCCGGCCCGGGTTTTCTGATGAAACTGCTGATCGACAATGAGGAATTCGAAGTTTCGCCGGGGACGACCGTCGCCGCCGCGGTGATGCTTGCGGACCGGCCGTCGTTCAGGCGATCGGCTACCGGCGCACCTCGGTTTCCGCTGTGCGGCATGGGAATTTGTTTCGAATGCCGCGTCACGATCGACGGCGTCGCGCACGTGCGCAGTTGTCAGATCGAGGTCAGCGAAGGAATGGTCGTTGAAACGGAATGATCGAATCGTTCAAAGCCGAAGTCGTCATCGTCGGCGCCGGGCCGGCCGGACTTAACGTGGCTGCTGGCGTGATCGGGGTTTCCTACGGGCCGGTCGTCGTGATCGATGAAAACCCACGCGCCGGCGGACAGATTTGGCGTGCCGAAAAGGGACATACGAACGATGCCGCAGCGAGAATGATCAATCAGCTTTCGAAACATTCGAACTTCCGGCATCTATCGGGAACGCAGGTGTTCGCGGTCGACGGAAATTCTCTGCTCTGTGAGTCTTCAAAGTCCGTGTTTCGTATTGAATTCGAAAAGCTTGTCATCGCCACCGGTGCGCGCGAACTTCTCTTGCCATTTCCGGGCTGGACGCTTCCCAACGTCTTCGGCGCCGGCGGTCTGCAGGCGTTGGTTAAAGGCGGGCTGGACGTTTCGGGAAAGCGGATCGTGATTGCCGGAACCGGTCCGCTGCTCCTGGCTGTCGCTTATTATCTGAAATCAAAAGGCGCCAAGGTCATCCTGATCGCCGAGCAAGCGCCGCGTTCGAGGGTCTTGCGTTTCGGGCTCGGACTTTGGCGGGCACCGATTAAGTTGTACGGGGCCGCATGGTTTACCGCGAAGCTGTTCACGACGAAGAAGAAATACGATTCGTATGTGATCCGCGCCGATGGCGACGAGCGGCTGCGATCGGTAACGCTGCGCATCGGCGGAAGAACCGAAACCATCGAATGCGACATGCTCGGAGTCGGATTTCACCTCGTCCCGAACACGGAACTCGCGGAATTGATCGGGTGCGAGATCAGAAACGGCGCGGTTGTTGTCGACGAACTCCAGCGCACGACCGTCGAGAATGTCTGGTGCGCCGGCGAACCGACCGGGATCGGTGGATATGAAGGCGCA
>JAKOSS010000429.1 GCA_029777145.1 Acidobacteriota bacterium
AAGGTCGATCCGGACAAATTGCCGGACGCGGTCGTCGCGTATGTCGATTCGACGGTCGCGCTTCCGTTGATCACCGCTTACGCGCTGGCGCGCCACGAACCGCGCGAACCCAGACGGCTTTACGATCGCCGCGACGAATTCATGGCGCTTTTGCAGAAGGAATACGACAAATCTTCGCGCAGATAATCTCAATATGAAACTTAACGCCGAGATTGGCGGTGAAAAACACTCTGTCGAGATCCGCCGCGACGGGATCAATGTTTACGCGCGCATCGACGACCGCGAATATCAACTCGAGGCGTCGGAGGTTGAGCGGAACGTGTTTCTGCTCAAACTTGACGGCCATATCCGCGAGGTTTACGTCGCTCCGAACGGCATCGTCAACATCGGGAACCACCAACTCGAGGTCAAGCTTGTCGATCCGAAGCGTCTGCGAGGATCGGGTTCCGCCGACGAAACCGCCGACGGCGTCGCCGAGATCAAGACGCAGATGCCCGGAAAACTGGTCCGGATTCTGGCGACGGTCGGCGAAGAGGTCGCGCACGGTCAGGGAGTCGTCGTCGTCGAAGCGATGAAGATGCAGAACGAAATGAAGTCGCCGAAAGACGGCGTCGTCAAGGAGATCCGTTTCGAGGAAGGCGCGACTGTCAACGCCGGAGCCGTTCTCGCGGTGATCGAGTAGGATTCAAGTTTCGAGGATCAAGATTCAGGAACGGTCTTGTCCCGAATGTTCGTGCGCGCCGAACACCAAGAAATGTTCCTTCGCGTAAATTCGTGCGATTTCGCGGTCAATTTTTCCCACGCATCATCCGATCCCAGATACCGCGAAGCAACGCGAAACGACACGAATAGAGTTCTTCATTAGCTGATCGTCAGCACGATCTTTCGTATCCGCGGTTTCCGCGCCGATCGCAAATCGCAAATTGAAAATCGCAAACTACTCGAGTCCGTGTCGCTTAATGATCCCGTAAAGTCTTGGCCGGTAGACGTTTAGCGCTTTCGACGCGGCCTGCTTATTGCCTCCGTTCTTCGCGAGGATCGCCTTGACGATCCCTTTTTCCAACAGGTCAAAAACGTCGCGGTTCTCATCGTCGAACGGCGGTTCCGGCAGGTTCGTCGCAACCGCGCGTCCGATCTCGTCAAAGAACTCGTCTTTCTGCAAACCGCTTCCAATTGCACCGAGCCGTGCGCGCACAAGGTCGGGCGTATTTGCGGCCGAAGATTCGCCGGCCGGAACACCGAGTTCGGCGATTCTTTCCGTCTTGCAGAGCAAAACCGCGCGCTCGATCGAGTGCTGCAGTTCCCGGACGTTGCCGCGCCACGTGTAGTTGAGCATCTGATCGAACGCCGACTGCGCGAACCCGCGGACCGGACGGCGGTACTTTTCCGCGTAGTGTTCGAGAAAATGCTCGGCGAGCGCCGGCACGTCCTCCATGCGTTCGCGCAACGGCGGAATCCGGATCTCGATCGTGTTGATGCGGTAATAGAGATCTTCGCGCAGAAGTCCGTCGCTGATGGCTTCGATCGGATCGCGGTTCGTCGCCGAGATCAGGCGGAAATCCGCTTCGCGCGGTGTGTCGCTGCCGACGCTGTAATAGACGCGCTCCTGAAGGACACGCAGCAGTTTCGGCTGAAGTTCGACCGGCATCTCCGCGATTTCGTCCAAAAGAAGACTTCCCTTCGCAGCCTGGCCGATAAAACCCGTCTTGTCGCTCGTCGCGCCGGTGAACGAACCCTTCGTATGCCCGAAAAGCTGCGACTCGATCAATTCTTTCGGAAGCGCCGAACAGTTGACCTTGACGAACGGCTTTTTCGAACGGAGGCTCTTGAAATGGATGGCGTTTGCGATCACCTCTTTTCCGGTTCCCGATTCGCCGAGGATGAGGATGTTCGCGTCCGTTTCTGCGACCGATTCGATGATCTCGTAAATGTCCTGCATCGCGCGGCTTCCGCCGATGATGCCCTCGTACGACGAACGGCTGGCGAGCCGTCCGCGGAGTTCACGGATCTCGCTCTTTTGCTGCTTGCGCTCGACCGCCTTCTCGATCAGAACCCGAAGCTCGTCAAATTTGACGGGTTTCTCAACGTAATAGAACGCCCCTGCT
>JAKOSS010000430.1 GCA_029777145.1 Acidobacteriota bacterium
ACTGATCTCGAGCGACCAACCGCCGGAAATGTTGCCGAAATCACCGGCAACAAAGTCAATCACGTACAGGTTCCACGTGCCGTTCGGGTTCGTTCCACCGAAAACCGAACTGAAGGTTGCCGTTCCGGAACCGGCAGGTCCCGGGTTGCCATAGGTCGCGCCGGGCCCCGGAGCCGGGAAACTGTCGCCTGTGTAGTACGTGGTCGGTTTGTACGTGCCCGCCGCCCAAGCCGTCAGGTCGGGAAGCGTCGTCGCGCCGTCATCGCTCAACGTGTACGTGACGTTCACCATATCGGGATTGTCGCCGGCTCCGTCCTGAAGAAGGAGCGCCGCTCCCGTCGGGCCCACGAGCACGATACCGACATCGTCCGGAAATGTATGGTTGAATCCGTTTAGCGTGACCTTGACGGATCCGGGCGTCGCCGGGATCGTTCCAGAGACGCCTGAGACTGTGATCGCCGACGGATATGGGTTGGCATTACTGACGTCATTGATAGCGATCGCGGTCGAATTCGTGAACACGACCGATGGTGAAAGATCGCGCGTTTGCGCCGAGGCGACGGGGGCGATCAAGGCCGCGCACATAACGGACAAAGTTGCCGCTGCGACAGCTCGTAGAACATTTGTAGATTTATTGAAACTGATCATTCTGCCTCCAAATTAGTGAAACATAACAACACTTAGACCGGGCGCGGTTGAAAAGGCGGCGACCGGTTTATGGAACTGAACTCATTGAATTCGCTTCATTCTATAATGGAATCGTCGATTTCGCTAGGCATGTTTTGGTCTCAACAACCAGGCTGATCTTGATGGTCGGGCAAATAAAAAAGCGGGCCGAAACCCGCTTAGATCTTGCCGTATCAATGAGCCTAAACCGACGCGGTTTCGCCTTCTTCCACCCGGCCGATCGTTTCGTCGTCGACGTTGCGCATCATGCGGGCGATGGGGATCGCGAGCAGCGCGAGTATAACCGCTGAGACGCCGAGCGAAATCGTCGTATAGCTGAAGAGTTTCGGCATTTGATCAAGTTTCTCGGGATCGACGTGGCCGCCGACCAGTCCGCCGATCAGATTGCCGACCGCTGACGCAAGGAACCAAATTCCCATCATCTGGCCGACGTATCTTCGCGGACTGAGTTTCGTCATCGATGAAAGCCCGACCGGACTGATGCAAAGTTCGCCGATCGTCTGGAGCAGGTAACTCAATGTCAGCCAGATGAACGAAACCTTCATCGCTCCGCCGCTGCCGACGATTCGTTCGGCGGCAAAGAACATCAACAGGAACCCGCCGGCCGTGACCGCGAGTCCGAGGGCGAACTTCGCGGGACTCGAAAGGTTGAGTCCGGTCTTCGGCAACCATACCCAGATCGCCGCGAATACAGGCGCGAGGATGATGATGAACATCGAATTGATCGACTGGAACCACGTCGCCGGGACTTCGAATCCGCCGAATGTCCGTTCGGTAAAGTCTTTTGCAAACAGGTTGAGCGATGTCGGCGCCTGTTCGAACGCGGACCAGAAGATGGCCGCGGCGACGAACAGCACGGCGATCACCAGGACCCGCTTCTTCTCGTCGCTGTTGAGTCCGCCGAAGATGAACAGATAAAGGAAGTAGATCACCGCAAGACCGATCAGGATGTTCGTCATGTATTGCCCGATCTGCTGCGCATCGATCGTGATCACGCCGAACGTCGCCAGCAGGAACACGGATGCGAGGATGAGAACCCCGAGTCCGACGCTCAGCTTCACCATTCGTTCCTGACTCGACTGAATCGCCGGGTCAGGATGTCTTGTCGGGTGCACGCCGATGTCTCCGAGCGTCTTGTGTGACGTCATGGTGTAAACGGCGAGACCGATGAGCATTCCGACGCCCGCAGCCCCGAATCCGAGATGCCAGCCGAATTTCTCGCCCAACAGTCCGGTGATGATCTGCCCGAAAAAGGCGCCGGTATTGATGCCCATGTAGAAGATCGAAAACCCGGCGTCACGCCGCGCTCCGCCTTCGGGGTAAAGATCGCCGACGATCGCGGAGATATTCGGTTTGAGCAATCCGGTGCCGAGCACGATCAGGATCAAACCGAGGAAGAACGTCGCTTTCCCACCGAGGAACGACGAAAATCCGATCGAAATATGCCCGGCGGAAATGCAGACCGCGCCGTAGAGGATCGCGCGTCTCAGACCGAGCAGTCGGTCGGCGATCCAACCGCCGGGAAGGCTCGCCAGATAGACACAGGCGGCATAAATTCCGACGATCGCCGAAGCCTGCGCCCGTTCAAACCCGAATCCGCCGTCGAGCAGTGCGGCGGACATGAACAACACGAGCAGCGGACGGAGTCCGTAGTAGGAGAAGCGCTCCCACATTTCCGTCATGAACAGTGTTGCCAAACCGCCCGGGTGTCCGAAGAATCCTTTCTTACTCGGACCGTCAGGCACGACTACAACTTCACTCATCTTGTTTCCCCTTTAATTTGGAATTTGAAATCTGAAAAGAATTGGGCAAAATATAGCAGATTCGCGCTTGAAACCAAAGCTTTCTTAAACGGGGACTTAGACGCCGTCCGGCATGAAACTGGTTTCAAATCGGGAGGTGCGCAGAATGTTGCTGGCGATTCTCGCGGGTTACTTCGGATACAAAAAGGCGAAAGCTACGGGCCGCAACGGCATCAAGTGGGCGGCGATCTGCGTCGCGGCATTGATCGGGACGCAGATGGTCTTCGCGATCGCCGTCGACTTCGCGATTATGGCCGGCTCGGGTTTCGAGAATCCCGGCGTGATTTCGACGAGCCGGAACGAGTCGATCATCACCTTCGCGGCGATTGTCCCGTCGATACTTGCTCTTTTAGTCGTTTTCCGCTACCTTGACCGCTTGCCGGCGGATGACGAAAACGTCGGGCCGCCACCACCGCCGTCGTTTGGCCAAACAGAATGAAACTGATCAACGAGTTGGGTGAGCGCATCGAACACACCTGGCGCGACCAAAATTTCAGCACGGAAGCATTCCCTTCGATCTGCGCCGAGGCGATTCGAGAAGCCAGGATTCACGAGCAGCTTACGCCTTGGGATATCGCTGACTGGGCGCTGGATCAGGATGCGTTGCCGCGGCAGCAGGATCTGAATGCCGGATTCGGTCAGCCACCGATCACGATATATAACGGCTCTCGCTTCTATGTCGAGGCATATTTTTGGCTTGAAGGCACAACGTCAGTGCATCAGCACGCATTTTGCGGAGCGTTTCAAGTGCTTCATGGGTCGAGCCTGCACAGTTGGTATGAATTCGAGTTGGACCACGTGATCAACCAGGTTCTCGAACTTGGAACGATGAAATTGAAGACGTGCGAGATCCTCAATGTCGGTGATGTTCAGGAGATCACACCCGGCCGCGGATATGTCCACTCGCTTTTCCATCTTGATCAACCCTCGGTGACGCTCATTGCACGGGACTATCAGACGGTCAACCACTTGCCTCAATTCGACTACCGAAAGCCCGGACTGGCGGTCGATCCGTTCTACGTCGAACAAACGCTCACGAAACAATTGCAGATCGCCGCATCGATGATCACACTTGAGCGGCCCGAGATCGACGGACTGCTTATTCGGTGGATCGAAAGATCGGACCTCTACAGTGCATACCGAATTTTGTCTCAGGCACGAGCAATGCTCGAAGGAAATCAGATCGATGAGACCTTTGGAATCGCGCGTTCCAAAGAGCGGATCGGCGCTCTTATGAGCGCAGCGCGCAAGCGCCACGGATCCCACATCGATCTTATCGAACGGGCGTTCGAGTATCAGTCGAGGGTCGCGACGATAGTTCGAATGCGTAGTTTCGTTAAGGACTCTGAACCCCGTTTCTTCCTGTCGCTGCTGATGAATCTTGACGATCGCGAATCGATCTTGAAGCTCGTGCGATCACGATTTCCTGACACTGACCCGTTGGACAAGCTTCTGGATTGCATATTCGCGCTTTCCCAGACGAGAGTTGTCGGGTTGAATCCTCCCAACGCACTCGGGATACAGGATTTCGGTGACTTAGACATCGTGATTCTTGAGTACATTTTTGAGGGTCTGACGGACGAAGAGGTTCGAACGCGAATCATCGGCGAATCCGATCCCGCCGATGTTGAATCGTTCGGCCGGCTAATCGGCGAGAAGATCGATCGGATCAAGACCTCGCCGGTGCTGCAGCCCCTTTTGGTAAGATAATCCTGCCCCCAGGCATATCAATGAACCAAACGATCAGAGTTCTCCTGGCCGACGACGATCCGGTCCTGAGGCGACTTTTGCCGTCCCAGATCACGGCGCCGGATATCGGGATCTCGACGGCCGAGGATGCGAAATCGGTCCTGGCGCGCGTGCGCGAGGACGAGTTCGATGTCGTCTTGCTCGATCTCAACCTTCCGGACGCGTCGGGGATCGAGCTGCTTCCGACCGTTCGGCGCGGCGAGAATCCGCCCGAGGTCATTATTCTGACCGCCGATACGTCGCTCGAATCCGGCATCGAGGCGATGCGCCGCGGCGCCTACGATTACGTCACCAAACCGGCCAATCCGCTGCAGGTCGAGCAACTGATACGCAAGGCGTTCGAGAAACGCCGCCTGGTGCTCGAGAACGAAAGGTATCGCGTCGCCGTCCGACGCCAGAACGAGGGCTACACGGTCAAACCGGTCCACGCGAGCACCGTGATGAACGTCATTCTCGGACAGGCCGAAACCGTCGCGAAGCTCGATACGACGATCCTCATCACCGGCGAGTCCGGCACCGGGAAGGATGTCATGGCGCGTTGGATCCACGCGCTTAGCCCGCGGGCCGATCATCCGCT
>JAKOSS010000431.1 GCA_029777145.1 Acidobacteriota bacterium
ATTTCTCGAACGGGACTTTGAAGGTCGGCTGCGAAGACGTCTTCTGCGCCGGCGCGGAAACGACCGCGATCAGCGCGCACAGTGTCACGAAATAGATTTTGATTGATTTCATAATATCTTCCGGATGGGGTTCAGGATCTTGTCTATCTTACGCAAAATATCGCCGATTGGTTTAACCCGAACATCGAGCCGCGGATTTCGTGGAGGTCTTCACCACTGCTTTTTGATCGGATGCGCCTCGGTGTTGAAGACTGTCGTTTTGAGGTCGATCGTCTTCGGCGGAGCGAAGATCAGGTAGAAGTATTTGAGCGTCTCGGCCAGCGCGAAGCTGTGCATATAGTCGTTCTTCTCCATCGTCCGGACGTCCTTGATCCCGGCGTACGCGACGTCCGTCCGGCAATACTTCTTGAAGTCTTCGAACATCGTCCGGCCCATCCTTGCGTATTTATCGTCGCCCGTGAATTTCAGCAAATAATAGGCAGATTCGACGATCTCCGGCCTCAGCGGATAACCGCCGTCGGTTACTTCGCCCTTGACGTAGTCGTACTCTTCCGGTTCGATCCCGTGTTTTGACCACATTTTGAACGCCGAATCCTGAAGGCGTTTCGCACGGTCGAGATCGCCGCCGAGCGCGAGCACAGCCGGAAAGAACGCATCGAGTGCGCCGAACGTCCGCGCGCCGCGCCTGCCGGTGTTCATGTCGGCGTGACCGTACCACAACTCGCCGTTCACTTCGTCCGCAAGGTACTTGTTGATCGGACCGATCGATTCTTCCCACATCTTGCGGCAATCGGCATCGTCAAAGAGGATCGCGCATTTGAGAAGGTATTCGTAGTACGAGTCGATCGCGCCGCTGACATGACTGTCGGCGTTCGTCCATTCGCCCGTCTCGACGTTGATGTTTTGCCCCACAAGTCCGATCTTCGAGCGCCGTTTGAAGGTCTCGACGAGTGCCCGCTTCGCTTTCTCGTAATAAACGGACTTGCCGGTGAGTTTCGAGAGCGCGCCAAACTCGATCAGCAGCGTCCCGGTCTCGGCAGGATTCGAAACGGCGCCGCGCGTTTTTCCGGTTTTGAGGTTGACGTACCGGTACGGCATGCCGGTCGGCGAATCAAAAACGGGAAGCAACCGTCGGCCGAGGTCATCGGCGAGCGCGAGCAATTTCTTGTCACCAGTCGCCTGATAGCTCGAAACGAGGCCGCCGAGCACGCGGATCGTGATCTCGAAATTTTGGACGTCGATGTCCTTGTCGAACGATAGATTCGCCGTGATGTATTTGCGCGTCGCGTCGGCTTCCTTCTTGAATCCGAGCAAATACAGCGAATCGAGCGCGTCGACGGGCGTCATCAAGACGGTTTCGGGCGCATGCCAGTCGCGGTACGACTTCGAGATCGGTTTCAGGTCGTCATGTCCCCACGCGTACTTCTTGTAGCCATTCCAGGCATGCAGGAACTCGGCTTTCACTTCAGCCGCCATCTTCGCCCGATCGACCTTCGCATCCGACTGCGCAAACGCCGAGATCGAAAAAATCAAAATCAATACAAAGCAAGCAAATCTCTTCATAAATTTTTGTCGAAACGAAACCGCATTCCACCACATAGACACAGAGAGCACATAGACCACCCACTGCTTACCGGTCACAAGTCACCACATAGACACAGAGAGCACATAGACCACTCACCGCTCACCGTTCTGACCACTGGCCACCGACCACCGACCACAGCTCACCGCTCACCTTTCATAAAGAACTTCAGCGTTCCGCCTCCGGCGATCTGCTCATACGTGATGAACGTCGTGCCGATGCGCTTGCCGTTGAGCTCGACCCGATCGACGTAAACGTGCTTATCGCTTTGATTTACCGCCTCAATCCGGAGCGATCGGCCGTTCTCGAGCGCGATCGTCGCGGAATTGATCGCCGGACTTCCGAGCTGGTATTCGCCTGATCCCGGAGCGACCGGATAAAATCCGAGCGCCGTGAAAAGATACCACGCCGACATCTGGCCGCAGTCGTCATTGCCGCCGAGCCCGTCCGGCGCAGCCTTGTACTGGTGCTTCAGGATCATTCGCACGCGTTCCTGCGTCTTCCACGGCGCGTCCGTCCAATTGTAAAGATACGCGACGTGGTGTGACGGCTCGTTTCCATGGACGTATCCGCCGATGATGCCTTCGCGCGTGATGTCTTCGGTCTCGGCGAAGAATTCGTCCGGCAGGTGCATGTTGAACAGTTCGTCGAGATGCGCCGCGAACTTCGACTTTCCGCCCATCATCTCGATCATCGCCGCCGGTTCATGCGGGACGTAAAGACTGTAGTTCCATGAGTTGCCTTCGATGAAACCCTGGCCTTCGGTCTTCATCGGATCGAAATCGGCGAGGAACTTTCCGTCCGCGCTTTTCGGACGCATGAATCCCGTCGACGCATCGAAGACGTTTCTCCAATTTTCGGACCGTTTCGAGAATTCGTCGAACAGGGCCTTGCGCCCGAGCTTTTTCGCGGACTGGGCGATCGCCCAGTCGTCGTAGGCATATTCGAGCGTCTTTGAAACCGACGAGCCGTTGTTTTCGACCGGGACGTAGCCGAGGCGCATGTAGTCGCCGATGCCGTCGTAGTATTTCGTCCGCGCCGTCTGCGCCATCGCGTCGAGCGCGCGGTTCGCTTCCGGTCCGGTCAGGTTTCCGGTGACGATCGCGTCCGAGACGACCGATACCGAGTGATAACCGATCATGCACCAGTTCTCGTTCGCGTAATGCGACCAGACCGGCAGCATCTTGTGGACGCTCTGATCGTAATGCGCCAGCATCGAGCGGATCATGTCGCGATTACGGCGCGGCTGAACGATGTTGAACAACGGATGAAGCGCGCGGTACGTGTCCCACAGCGAGAAGGTCGTGTAATTGGTGAACCCGGCGGCTCGATGGACGCTCTGGTCGAGCCCTTTGTATTGGCCGTCGCCGTCCATGTAGACCGTCGGTGAGAGGAACGCATGGTACATCGCCGTATAGAAATTCACCATCTCGTTCGGATCGTCGATCTTTGCGTCGATCTTCCCGAGTTCGCGGTTCCATTCGTTCTGCCCGGCGCGTTTGACGGCATCGAAATCCCAGCCCGGCGCTTCGGATTTGATATTCGCAAGCGCCCCGGCGGTCGAAACGGGCGAAAGCGCGACCTTCATCGATATCGGATCCGTGTTCCCGTCGTCAAAGTCGAAATACGCCCGGACCTGCTTTCCGATCATCTCCGGGAAGTTCTTCGACTGCTCGAACTTGCGCCAGAAACCGCGGTACGGCGAAGGATCGAAATCCTTGTAACCGTATGATTTGAATGGCTTTGAAAATTCGATCGCGAAATAGACCGTGCGCGTCCGCGCCCAGCCTGTCGTCTCGCGAAAGCCGGTTATGGTGCGGTCGTTCTCGACGCGGACGAACGTCCTGACGTTCTTTCCGTCGTAGTCGTAGATGCCGTGTTTGAGGTCGAGAATGATGTGGCGCGGACCGGTGCGATTGAATGTGTAGCGATGGAATCCGACGCGCGTCGTCGCTGTCATCTCGGCAAGGATGTCGTCGTCATCGAGTTTGACGCGGTAATAATCGGGTTCGGCGACCTCGTTCGCGTGCGAGAACGCGGAACGGAATCCCGATTTCGGATCGTCGGCAGTGCCCGGTTCGAGCTGAAGTTCGCCCTGCGTCGGCATGATCAGAATGTCGCCGAGATCCGAATGCCCCGTACCCGAAAAATGCGTGTGCGAGAAACCGACGATCGTCGGGTCGTCATACTGGTAACCGGCGCAATAGCGATATGTTTCCTTGTTGTATTTTCCGCCGATCAGGTACGGCTGTTCGTCGGTGTCGGGCGAAAGCTGAACGGAGCCGAACGGCACTGTCGCTCCCGGGTACGTGTGGCCCATCTTTCGCGTCCCGATCAGCGGATTCACGAATTTCACGTAATTCGGCCGCGATTGGGAGAACGCTCCCGACGCGATTGTCGCCAAGACGATCAGTGCGAGCAGTTTCTTCATAATTCTTCCTTTCGGAGTTTCGTTGTCGACTCTTTTCGGCTTCGCCCGACGCGGATCGGACGGATCGGACGGATTTTCGGGGAAAACCTGACAACTCCCGCCCGGAGCGTCAGAAGATCCGTGCAATCCGCCAAATCGGTGGAATCCGTGTCAGCCACGCGAACTTTGAAACAAAGTCACTGGTTTCCGTAGCCGCCGGGATTCTTCACGCGCCAGTTCCACGCCGATTCAATTATCGACCGCAGCCGGTTGTGCTTTGGAACCCAGCCGAGGACGTCACGCGCCTTCGTCGCGTCGGCGATCAGCCGCGGCGGATCACCCGCTCGCCGAGGTTCCATTCGCGCCTCGATATTTTTCCCGGTCACGGAGCGAGCGGTTTCGATAACTTCAAGCACCGAGAATCCGACGCCGTTTCCGAGATTGATCTTCTCCGAATCGCCGCCGCGGCGGAGATGCTCGAGCGCGCGCAGATGCGCGTCGGCGAGATCCTCGATGTGGATGTAGTCGCGGATGCAGGTTCCATCGGGCGTGTCGTAGTCGGAACCGAACACCGAGACGAACGGCAGCTCGCCGTCAGCGGCGCGCAGGACGTTCGGGATCAGGTGCGTTTCGGGATCGTGGTGCTCGCCGCAGCGTTCGGTCGCGCCGGCGGCGTTGAAATATCGCAGCGCGACAAACTTGAAGTCGTACGCGGCGTCGTAGGATTCGAGGATCCGCTCGGTCATAAACTTCGACCAGCCGTACGGATTGACCGGCTTTTGCGGATGGGACTCGTCGATCGGGATCCGCACCGGATCGCCGTATGTCGCGCATGTCGAAGAAAATACAAAATTCTTGACGCCGCATTCGCGCAGCGTGTTGAGCAGCGCGTTCGTCCGGAACGTGTTGTTCTCGAAATACTTGGCGGGTTCGGTGACGCTTTCGCCGACGTACGCGTAGGCCGCAAAATGAACGCAGGCGTCGATCCGGTGCCGCTCGACGATCTCCTTCACCAGATCACGATCTCCGACGTCGCCTTGATAGAAGGGCACATCGGCCGGGACCGACTCGCGGTGCCCGTAAACAAGATTGTCGAGAACGACCGGCGACTCGCCGCGCGCGCTCAGGAGTTCAACCGTCGCGCTGCCGATGTACCCGGCGCCGCCTGTAACAAGTATTGCCATAATTGTTTATCCCAAATACGGGTCAGGAACCATTGCCCGCCAAACACGCGAAAAACACGAAATCGGGCCATTCTTTGGCGGCATTTCGGGGGCAGATTTTCGTGCCGCATAAAACGTGTTGTCGCAACTGCCCGACCCTCGAAGATACCGAAACCAGCTGTCAGCTAAGAGCTGTCAGCTAACAGCAGGTGTCTCGCAGATCGATATCTTTCGCAATATTTCACGTTGTTTCGTGGTCAGAAACAATCTTAACCATGAAGGAACACGAAGTCACACGAAGGAGAAAAGTGGAAAACTTCGATCACCGCTGAGCCGCGGAGACGGTTAGCGAGAAATCGAGCGCTCCCATCCTGAGCCTAATATCTCCCCGTCTCTTCGAATCTGCGGTTAGTTCACTCCGGCGCGAGCTCCATGATCCCAAATTCAGCGGCGCCGGACGACGTTCCGTTGAAAACGTACGGATCGCGGCCCGTCAGTTCGGCATACTCGTCCGCCACGTCGAGTACGGCGTCGAACGCGTTGCTGCGACCGAGGACCGCGACCGTTCCGCCGCTTCCGCCGCCCGTGATCTTCGCGCCGAAAAGTCCGACGTCCAAGCGCTTCTTCACCAATTCGACAAGCAGATCCGTTCCGTCCGAGCCGAGTCCGCATCGGGAATAACTTTCGTGCGACGCGTACATCAGTTTCCCGAGCAGATCCGCCGGCGGGCTTTTTCCCATCGCCCCGACAAGTTCCGCGAAGACCTCGACGCGGCCGTTCTCGTAAACCGGATGCGCCGTCGGATAAAGCACGGCGTATTCGCGATCGGGATCGACCGAGGTCACGCGATCGGTGATGAATCCGTATTGGTCCAAAAATTCGGCTCCCGACATTGAGAGCGGCAATTGCGGTTCGATCCTGCCGCGGAAATCACCCGGACTGATGTTGCAGAGATAGCCGTTCCAGTTCGGATCCTGAACTTCGTTGTTTTCGATCGCGAGTCCTTCGATCTCGGCGATGATCCGGTATCCGATGAACGCGCCCGTCCGAACGGAACCGTAATCGCCTCCGCCGACCGAATGGCGGATTCCCGAATCGATGCCCCAAAACGCGATTGAACGCGGGATCGCGACCGGCGGACCGAGTTCGGCGGGCTGGCACCGCATCGACATGAATTCGTCCTTCCGGCCGCAGATCACCGACATTTGGTCCATGATCCCGCACGGCGCGCCGACGATCAGGTTCTCGACCATCTGGCAGAGGATCGCGGTCCTTCGCGGTTCAAGTTCGACGCCGAACGCGGCGAGGACCGCCCGCATCGACGCCGCTTCGAGGGCCGCCGACGAACTTACCCCTTTTCCCTGCGGAACTTCCGAATGGATCAGGATCGAAACGCCGCGATCGATGTTCAAGTTCTCCTCGAGCGCAAGGACGAGGAGCGTTCCGGCGACATACGCCGCCCAATGATTATTCGGATCGGACTCGAACTTCGCACGCGCTGCTGAGTAACCGATCGGCTTTTCGTCAATGAAAAAGGCGGCGACGGGCATCGAGAATTCCCAGCCTTCGGGTTCGGAAACGACCTCGATCATGCCGTCGTCGCGAACCTGCGCCGCCGCGAGAGCCGCCTCGGCGGTCGTCATCTGCAGCACGTTCGATCCGGAGTAATCGGCGATCCCGCCCATCACGTCGAGCCGGCCCGGCGCGCGGGCGACGAAGACCGATCTGTCGTTTGAGAAGATCCGATGGCCCGAAGCGCACAGGCTTTCGGCAAACCTCACGGCGTCTTCTTCTTGGACCTTCGAATTTCGGGTGATTTGGAACATCAGATCAGATTGCGTTCGCGAAGCGCGCGCGTCAGGTGCGGTTCGATCTCGGCGCGGATCGATTCATTGGCATAGCCGATCCAGGCGACGTCAGGTTCGAGCGCGAGCGGCGCATCGAGCGGGTCGCCGGTCTCGTTCGTCACCGTAACGCCGGCCTCGCGGGCGATCAGTTCGGTGCAAAGATCGTACGGATGGCTACAGATTCCGAGCTTCGCTCCGCGGGCGTTTACGGCCTTTTCGAACACCGGACGAAGATCGGCGACGAACCGGTCGTGCCCCGACATCAGTTCGAACAACTGGCCGGCGCTCGAGATGTATTGGTCCTCAAAGCACTGCGCCTTGCCTTCCTGGACCGGACCGAGCGCGCCGCGAACGAGTTCTTCATAGACTTCCGCCGCTTCGGTTCCCATTCCCGGAAAGAATCGCGCGATCGAAGCGAATCCGTGCGCGATCGATGTGCTTTTTGACGATTCGAGTCGAAGTTCGGACCGTTCGCCGGTCAGCCGATTGAAACGTTCGCCACGCGCGCCGCTTCCTTTTTCCGCCCAAATGCAGTCCGACAAATGCTGTTTCACAAGCGGTATTTCGGTCTGGATCGCCGCCTCGATGTCTTTGAGATTGGTTGAATCACCGCGATTCGGCGCGACGCCCGTCAGGATCCAGCCCGGACGTTTTTGGTACATCAGCCCGCGGGTGCCGTCGATCGGATCGACGATCACGCGCCATTTCGCGTCCTCGGCGCGAGTTCCCCGCGGAAAAACGGCGCCTTCGTCGAGCCCTTCCGCGATCAGCACGACCGAGGTCAGCGGCGCGATCTCGCGATCGAAAAACTCAACTAGAATTTCTTCGCTGACGCGGTCGACGGCGTAGATCGTGTCGCCATCGTCATCGCGCGCGACGTCCGACATGGCGTCGATCGCCGATTCCTCGCAGGCGGCAACAACGCTGTCCCGGATAGTTTCGTGGAGCCTTTTGAGGATCCGCAGAAAGTCGCCGGCGGAATTCATCGCGCGGTCTCCTTATAGTGGACAAGCGGCAGCGACTGCAGTTCACGCGCCTTTTCCTCAGGCGACGTGTCGGAAAGAAAATTCCCGCCGCCGATCTCGGGCCCCGCCAAATACTTGAGCAAATTGGGTTTACGGAGCGGCGGAAGAAACTGGATGTAGAAATGATAGAAGCCGTAGTCGGCGCCGTCGGTCGGCGCGTTCCGTAACGGCATGACATACGGGAACGACATGTGCCAAAGGTTGTCGAACTTGATCGTCATCGCGCGGAGCGCTTCGGCGAATCCGGCCGCTTCGGCGTCGGTAAGTTTGTCGATCGACGGTACGCGCCTTTTCGGTGCGATGAAAACCTCGTAGGCGTAGCGCGCGAAGTACGGCATGAAGACGATCGCGTGCTCGTTCTCGAAGATTATCCGCCGACCGTCTTCGGATTCGATGCGGATGATGTCCAAGAAAAGACCTCGGCCGGTCTCGCGAAAATAATTACCGCTCGCGCCGACCTCGATCTCGGTCGTCTTGAAAATAAAATTCGTCGCGTAGATCTGGCCGTGCGGATGCGGATTCGAGACCCCGACCGCCTCGCCTTTGTTCTCGAAGATGAGAACGTGATTCACCTCGGGCCGCGCGCCGAGTTCGCGGTATTGCGCCTGCCAGGTTTCGACGACCCGTTCGATCGCGCCGGCGGGCATCTCAGGGAGAGTCAGGCTGTGGTTCGGATCGTAGCAAATTACGCGGGCCAGTCCGTTCGCCGGGCGATTTTGATAGATCCCGGGAGCCGGTTCGATCTCAAGCGGAGCGTTCTGACCGACGCACGGTAGATCGTTGTCGAAGACAAAAACGCTTTCGTATCTTTCGTTTACGACGCCGCCGACGCGCGGATTCCCAGGACACAAATAACAGTTCGGATCGTACGCGGGTCCGCTCGCGACGGAATTCTCGGACATCTCGCCGCTCCACGGACGGTTTTGCCGGTGCGCGGCGACGATCACCCATTCCTCGCGCAGCGGATGCCAGCGCTGTTCCCAGATGCCGCTAAGTTCAGCCATGCTATTCGTCGATCACCGGTTCCTGTTTGCGGGTTTTGCGTCGTTCGGCTTTCCATTTTTTGCGGACGGCGGCGACGTCGAACTTGTCGCGGCGCCCGTCGCGCATGCATTCGATCTCGTGCTGGACACGTGCCGCGATCAGCCGGTAAGCCTCGGTGTTCGGAACGCCTTTGGTCATCACCGCGAGTTCGTCATACTCGAGAAATCTTCCGATCTTCGCTCCGATAGTCGCCCCGATGCTGCCCGTTTTCGGGATCGTCGTTCCCTTCGGAAACGCCTCGTAGGTTCCCCAGAGATAGATCGGAAGGATGCCGATCTTTTCGTTGAGCGCGAGATAGCCGATGATCGGTTTGAACTCGTGGATCTGGCCGTCGAGGCTGCGCGTGCCCTCCGGAAAAATGAGCGTGTTGTATCCCTGATTCAGGATCTCGGTGACGTGCCGCAGCGACTGGCGCAGGCTGCCGGTGCGTTCGATCGGAACGAGCGTCGTGAAGTTGTTCATGTACGCCCGTTTATACTTCGTGTCGAACCAGTAATCGGCGGCCGCGACGGCGACCGTCTGTTCGGCAACGTCCTTTCCGAGCGCCTTTTTCACGAGTCCCGTGTCGATGTGCGACGCGTGGTTCGGCGCGACGATGAAGTTCGTGTGGAGCGGAATGTTGACGCTGCCGTCGATCTTCGTCTCGAGCACCGTGTCGTAGAGCCGTTCCTGCGCGAAGTCGATCAGTTCGTTGCCGATCTTGCGGACGATCGACGGAACGAAGATCTCGTCGTCCTTCGCGTCTTCGCGTTTCGGTTCGTCGACGAGCTTCTTCGATTTGTCGACGCGCTGGACCGCAGTCAGAAGCTCGCGGACCGTCTGCACTTCGTTAAGCGTATCCGGCGAAATGACGCGGCCGCCGGCGTCCTCGACCGCCGCCTGAAGCTCGACGAACATCAGCGAATCGAATCCGAGATCGGCGAGTTTGTCTCCGATCGCGACATCCGAGAGCGGTCGGTTCGAAACGGTCGCAACGATCTTGCGGATCCAGAGCGCCGTGTCGTCGCCCTTCGCTTCGGCTTCGATCCGCGTCTTGTTCTTCGATTTTGCCTCGAGGTTCTGCAAAAGTTCGACGACTTCCGGACGCTTGACCTTGCGCGTCGCGGTGCGCGGCAGTTCGAACGGCGTCAGGTGCAGGATCTTGACGCGCTTGAAGAACGGCAGACCGGCGGAAACCTCCCGAAAATGCTCCTCGACCTTCTTGTTCGTTTCGGCGCGGGTCAGCGCGATGTCGAATTCGTAGTCGGGCACGACGAGCGCCGCGATCTTCTCGCCGCCGTCCTCGTCGGGCAACCCGACGACCGACATCTCCTTGACGAACTTCGACTTGCCGTAATGATCCTCGATCTCGTCCGGGTAGATGTTCTTCCCGTTCGAGTCGATGATGACGTCCTTCGAGCGGCCGACGATGAAGAGATTGCCGTCGTCATCGAGCCGTCCGAGGTCGCCCGTCCGGAGCCAACGGTCCTGGATCACCGCGTCGGTCGCTTCCTCGTTCTTGTAGTAGCCGAGCATCACGTTCTGGCCGCGCGCGAGCACCTCGCCGACGCCGTTCTCGTCCGGGTTGTCGATCTTCACCTCGACGCCCGGAAGCGGTTTTCCGACGCTTCCGCGGAGCAGCTTGTTGCCCGGCCGCGCGACCGTCAGGACCGGCGACGATTCGGTCAATCCGTAACCTTCGAGGACGTCGAACCCGAGTCCGTGAAGATCTTTCTGAACCTTGTCGCTGAGCGCCGATCCGCCCGAGATCA
>JAKOSS010000036.1 GCA_029777145.1 Acidobacteriota bacterium
ATTCGGCCGATTCGAGTCAATCAATCCGCGCGTGACGAATCGAAAGCCAAACGTTCAGGACGGCATTGAAGAAAGACTATTGATGTTTTCCAACTCTGATTCGCGATTGGCTCTACTGACTTCTTGTTTGAGTTGATCGGATCGGAACTACTCGCGGACGATCGATTTTCGTGATCCGGGCCGATCAGGCGCTTGGTCGGGAGAAAAAATGCGCGGCGTCGGCGTGTTTGGGACGCCGCAACCGCGCAGTGTGGATCAGCCGTTCGGTCCGGCTAATTCTGAGTCTTCAGTTGTTCAATATACTTCCGAAGAAGCTCGGCGTCAGGGTGTCCCGGCACGAGTTTCAGAAACGCCTCGAGTTCCTCCGCAGCCAACTTTGGATCTTTGAGGTTATAGGCATACAGCAACGCCAGATTCCAATAGGCGTCTGCCATCTTGCCCTTTGACAACTTCTTCGCGTTTTTCAGCGAAGCTTCAGCTTCCTTGAATTGCTGGTTCTTCCTCAACGACATGCCCAGCACGAGGGCGATCTGCGGAGAATCGGGGTTGTACGTGACCGCCTTCTTTCCCGCTTCAACAGCTTTTGCCGAGTTGTCGACCGAGTAATAGCAGATCGTCAAACCGTACCAGCTGTTTCCCGATCGTTCATTGACAGCCGCGGCGCGTTCAAAATAGGTGATCGCCTCGTTGTACTTATGCTGCTTCATGAATTGAACGCCGAGTTGGTCGAGCGCCGTGAAGTAGGTAGGAAAGATCGTGATCGCTTTCTGCAGATCCTCGATCGCCGGTTCGATCTTGTTGGCATTGATATTGACGACGGCCTGCTCATACGCCTTTTGAGCTTCCGGCGGTATCTCCTGATAGTAAACGACGCCCGCGGCCGTCGGTTGGCGATTCGGATCCTTCTTGACCCTCAGATAGAAATCGACCTGTTGATCGTCCGCGATCTGCCGGCCGGCAACGTATGTGATGATCTCGACCTCACGGGTCTGCTCCTCGTAGTCGGTCCCGAACGGGCGCACGCGGAGCAGGAAACGCCCGCCAGTAAGTCCCAGGAAACTGTACGAGCCGCTGGAATCGGTCCGGACACGTTTGATGACGGATTCGAGCTCATTCATCAGCTCGACATAAACATCCGATACCGGCCGACGTTCGGGTCCCATGACGCGTCCGGAAATGCGGCTCGACTGGGCAAGAACATTGGTCTGCGCGACCAGTATCACCGCCGCAAAAAGAAGGAATACCGTAACCTTTTGTTTGATTGAATTCACACCTACCTCCAAAACTCAGAATGCATTGACTCAACCCGTATTTGTTCATCAATTAGGGGTACAAATCACAAGTTTTAGCTGTTCAGAACTTAGGAGGGGAATTATACATCGAACTGCCAATATCTGGTAGAAAAAAATCACCTAAAGAACGCTGGAACCCCGATAATTATTGATGTTTGGGTTGTCCGGCAACGTCACTGCAGCGCGGTGCATCGGAGTCTCCGTATCTGCCGTACGTCAAGTGGCAATTTGCGGACTTCACATGCCGGGCCAGCCCCCGAAATTCGGCACGTTCGCCCGCTTTGTGCTAGTCTTTCAACTTGTCTGGAGTATTCAAATTGAAACCGTTCAAGATCAGGGACATTGTGATCGATCCGCCGCTTATTCTTTCGCCGATGGCGGGCGTCACGGACTACACTTTCCGCCGTTTGATCAAGCGCCGCGGCGGGGTCGGTCTCGTCGTTTCCGAATTCATCTCGGTCGAGGGCCTGACCCGCCACAACCCAAAATCGAAACGGCAGATGCGCTTCGACGAGGAGGAACGGCCGTTTGCCGTCCAGATCTTCGGCGGCCAACCCGAACGCATGCGGATGGGAGCCGAAATGGCCGAGGAAGTCGGCGCGGACATTCTTGACGTCAATTGCGGCTGCCCGGCTCCGAAGGTCGTGCGTCACGGCGGAGGATCGGGCCTCTTGCGCGACATGCCGCGGCTCGAAGTGATCCTCAAGGAGATAAAAAAAGCGATCACGATCCCGCTGACACTGAAAATGCGGATCGGATACTCGGATTCGACGATCAACGCCGTCGAGGTCGCGAAGATGGCGGTCGATTGCGGCGTCGAACACATCCAGGTCCACGGCCGGACAAAGGAGCAAGGCTACAAGGGACTCGCCGATTGGGAGGCCATCCGCGCGGTAAAAGACGCGGTTCCGGTCCCGGTTTCGGGCAACGGCGACATCACGTCGCTCGAGTACGGCTTCAAGAAGTGGGACGAATCTGGCGTCGACGGGATCCTGATCGGCCGCGGTGCGATGCAAAATCCGTGGATCTTCCGGCAGTTCGAAGACGCGATCAACGGCCGTGAACCGCATCAACCGGATTTCGAAGAGAAAAAGGCGGTATTGCTCGAGTTTTTCGAAATGCTGCGCGAAGAGATGCCGGAACTCCCGGCGCTCGGCAAGATGAAACAGCTTGCCGGCCAATTTACAAAGGGTCTCGTCGGCGGCGCGCAGTTCCGCCAGACGCTCTATCATTCGCATTCTGCGGAGGAAATTTTGGAGAATATCACGATCTATTTCGAGACACTTCGTTCGCGGAACACGTTCGGCGACGGCGTCACCGAAGCGGATCGTGACATCGAAATTCTCTCGTGCGAGTCGTTCGCGGAGCAGTCCGCGTCGGGGTCGCATTAACCTGGCCTGCTTCGGGCGGGCATTCTAAGTATTGTGTTTGCTGAGGTTTAAGTTATGTTCAAAAGAATCCTGACGGCGACGTTCGTTGCCTTGATACTGGTGTCCGCAGCGACGGCGCAGAAATTGAAGGCCGAGGACATCGTCGCGAAACACGTCGAGTCGATCGGTTCGGCCGAAAAGCGCGCGGCGATGACTTCGATGATGGCGGTCGGCGATGCGACGGTTGTCTTCGTCACGCAGAAAAATCAGACCGCGATCGGCCGCATCGTCGTAGCTTCGACCGGCCCGAAGATGTTTCTCGGATTGAATCTGAACGCGGCCGACTATCCGCAGGAGAAATTCAGCTTCGACGGCAAGGACGCGCACGTTGCGTACGTGCGTCTCTCCGAACGATCCGTACTCGGAAATTTCTTGCTTTCGAACAAGGGCTTGATCGAGGACTCGCTGCTCGGTGGCACTTTGTTCAGCTCTTGGTCGCTGGCGAATCCAAACGATAATAAGGCGAAGATCTCCGGCGGCGGAACGAAGAAGATCGACGGCAAGGAAGTCTATGTGATCGATTATTCTCCGAAGGGCGGCAGCGACGTCAGCATCACGTTGTATTTCGACAAAGAGACGTTCAGGCACGTTCGGAGTGAATACAAACAGATGTCATCGGCCGGTATCGGTCTCAAACCCGAGCAGTCCAGTGGCTACATTGAAACGCGCACAAAGGTGATTGAAGATTATGGTGACTTCAAGGATGAAAGCGGCCTGATGCTGCCGCACTCGTACTCGATCACTTACTCGATCTCGGGCCAGAGAGGAACGAACGAGGTGCAATGGAAGTTCGCACTTACGGAATTCGCGTTCAATCAGAAGTTCGATGACGCGACGTTCAATCCGGACGCGAAACAGGGCGAATGAAATGAGGACAACTTTTGTAATTATCGCGATCGTGATCGTCGCTTCGTGCGGGATGTCGGTTCGCGCTCAGATAAAACCGAAACCGACGCCGTCTGTAACTCCAGCAACTACAGCAGTTACGATCAAGGCGACGGCGGCGTATTCGGAAGTACTTCTCCGCAAGGCGGAACTGACGGCCGATCTTGAATCGTTGCTGATCGAATACACCGAGGAATATCCGAAGGCGAAATCGATCCGGATCGAACTCGGATTTCTGCAAAAAGAGATCGATCGGCTGCTGGCCGTTGCTCCGTCCGATGCGGCCAAGCTCTCGACCGCGCTCGGAAAGCTGATGATTCGCAAGGCACAGGTCGAGACCGAACTCGTAAAACTGCAGGCCGACTACAACGAAGAACACCCCGACCTCAAGGCGGCGCGCCGAAAGGTCGAGGTGTTCGAATCAGCGATCAAAGAGATCCTGAATTAGTTGGATGACGGGTTGACCAGACGCTGTGTC
>JAKOSS010000432.1 GCA_029777145.1 Acidobacteriota bacterium
ACGGAAGCCGCCCGCGGCGCGCTTTCGGACTGGATCGTCATCGAGAACGGCAAGATCGAGAACTACCAGGTCGTTACGCCGACGGCGTGGAACATCGGTCCGAAAGACGGCAATTCGACGCACGGCCCGATCGAAAAAGCGTTCCTCGGAACGCCGATCACGGACGTCGAAGACCCTGTCGAACTCGGTCACGTCGCACGCTCGTTCGACTCGTGTCTCGTTTGCACGGTCCATGCGTACGACGGCAAGACCGGTCGTGAACTCTCGCGCTTCAAGATGGGAGGAATGTAGGGATTTGGGATTTGGGATTGCGGATCGCGGATTGAAATCCGAAATCCGAAATCCCAAATCCGAATTGAAACTCGCAGATGTCAACGCTGATCATTGGTTGCGGTAACTTGCTTCGGGGCGACGATTCGGTCGGCCCGATCCTGATCAGGCGCCTTTGGGAACTGGGTCTTCCCGAAGGCGTTTTCTGTTGCGACGGCGGGACGGCCGGAATGGACGTCGCGTTCCAGATGCGCGGCAAGGACCGGGTGATCATCGTGGATGCCGCCGCGACCGGCGAAGAACCCGGGACGGTCTTCAAAGTTCCCGGAAGCGAACTCGAGAACCTTCCGCCGCTGACCGACATCCACACGCATAACTTTCGCTGGGACAATGCTTTGGCGTTCGGGCGCTGGCTACTGAAGGACGAATATCCAAGCGATATCACGGTTTATCTGATCGAGGGCGAAAATTTCGAATTTGGCGAGGTTCTCACGGAACGGGTACGCGCCTCGATGGAGAAACTTGCGCTCAGGTTGATCAACGAACTAAAGACCGGAGAACATGTCGCGGTTTGCGCTTGAGATCAATGGACAGGGATACCTCGTCGTGCCGGCGGACGTCGCCGCGGCGCATTTTCCGGACGACGTTTGCGTCGCGATCCGCCGCGCGCCCGAACTCTGGCTGCTGCCGATCAACGGCGCAGCATCGGGCGGTTTGCTGATGAAGCAACGCAACGCCAACGGCGACCGTAGCGTGTTGGTTTGGGAATCGCTGCCGCCCGATTGGTCGCCCGGGATTTTCGGGGCATTTTGGGATTCAGCGGAAGGCGCGATGAGGATCGCTTTGCCGGATGCCTGATAAGGAAGAGATCTACGAGGACCGTTTCGTTCGATGCGAGGTCGTCGAAGAAAAGGGATTGTGGGTCGTTTACCTCGAGGTCGGCGATTCGGAGAGTTCGGTTCGGCATCGGATCAGTGCCTATTTCAAACGGTCGCTCGCCGAGATCGCGGCGAAGTGGATAAAACGGACGGCCGACAAGGACCTGCCGTTCAGCAACAAGTGACTTATGCTCAGACCGCAGCCAATAGGGATCTTTCCGTTCCCGGCAAACCTGCTTTTGACCCCTGATGGGACGACGGCCGAGGAACTTGAAGCGCTGATGCGCGGCGAGTCTGCAACCGAACTTTTCCGCGCCGTGACTTCCGGCGATCCGATCGAGATCGCTCCGGACGATCCGGTCTCGATCTACAACGAATTTGTCCTGAAAGGATCTGCGGAACGCCTCGCGGCGGCGCGGCAGGCACTGAACGGACCGCTTCGTGCGATCCTCGAAATCACGGCCTACAATCTCGGATATTCGGACGAAGTTCCCGCGCTCGATGATCTTGACGGCGAGTTGAAATCGTTCGGATTGATGGCACGTGCGACCGCGGCGATCGAGCGTGGCGAGATAGAGGACGGGATCGGCGAGTTGCAGGCGGCTGCCGATGCTGCCCGCCCGATATCGCCGCTTTTTGGCGCACAGATTACGGCGATCGCCGCCGAGACCCGTCACCAGCAATTCGGTGCCGACGCATCGGTCGCAAACGATTACCGCCAGGCGATCGAGATCCTCAAGCGCTCGCCTCTCGTCGCCGCGACGGCGAACGCGCAGATGAACCTCGGGATCTGCTATCAGGAAATGTCGAACGGCAGCCGCGGGGCGCTTCTCGAAGCCGTCAAATGCTATCAGGAAGCCCTGAAGTTCTTTGCCCGCGAATTGTATCCGGAGGAATTCGCCTTCCTGCAGAACAACCTGGCGCTCGCGTATCTCTCGATCCCGCTGACCGAATCGAGCGATCAGCTGCGGGTCGCGATCGCGATCCAGGCGCTGCGTGAAGCACTCAAGGTGTACACGAAGGAAACGCACGGCGAGCTTTGGGCGAGCACGCAGCTCAATCTGGCGAACGCGCTGCAATACGCGCCGACTTCGCATCCGGAAGCGAACCTTCAGGAAGCGGTAAATCTCTACGAAGAGATCCTCGCGGTGAGGCGTCCGACCGAGAATCCGGCGGGTTACGCCCGATTACTGGCAAATCAGGGGAACGCGCTGGCGCATCTCGGGATCTTCGATCACGCGATCCCGAAACTGAACGAGGCTCGCGGGATCTTCAATCAGATCGGCGAGACTGATTCGGCTGCGTCGATCGACGAGGTGCTCGCCGAGATCAATGAACGCGGTGCCTCGGCACATGTTTGAATCTTGGCTGAATGCGGAAATAGGTTGAGTTCGAATCGAGATCTGAAATCCGAATTCCGAAATCCCCGATCCCAAATGCATTATGGAATTGCACGAGAAACAACAGTTCGATTTTTTGCTGATGACGGCCGCCGAACGGTTCGCGGACCGTGTCGTCCAGCGCTGTGCCGGGACGCAGAACGCGATCGATCGGCTCAAGAGCGACCGCAACGCCGAGGGAGTCTGGCTCGACGATTTCGTCGGCGCCCTGTTTGAGGATTTCCTTCTCGACAACACCGCCGGGGCGGTTTTCATCCTTTCGGCGCTCGAGAAACGCAAGATTGAATTTTCGGGCGCGGACCGGATCGAGGCGTTTCTTATCGCGATGGCGAAACAGGCGTTCGCCGAATTGTTGCACATGAAGACGATCGAGGGGCTTGAGCAATCGGTCGGAATCGGAGCTTGAAATGACTGAAACTGCGGCAAAACTTGAACTGGAACCCGAAGATTTCGAAACCATCGCGGCCCGCATCGACAAAGCGCTCGCGGCGGTCGAGGCGCTTTCGGATGAGAATGCAAAGATGCACGCGCTCGGGCTCAAAACCGCGATCGAGGATCTTCACAAGCTCGCGCTGACCGAGATCGTCACAAAGCTCAAATCGGACGACCGCGGACGCGAGCTTCTGTTCGAGCTGGTCGACGAGCCGGTCGTCTACGCGCTCTTGCTCCGTCACGGGATCGTTCGTCCGAATCCGCTGATCCGCATCAATCAGGTTCTCGAAGCGGTTCGCCCGTACATGCAGTCGCACGGCGGCGACGTCGAATTCGTCAGCTTTGAAGAATCGACCGTTTTTGTCCGGCTCGCGGGCGCCTGCAACGGCTGTTCGCAGAGCGCGGTGACGCTTCGCGACGGCGTCGAGGAAGCGCTGCTGACAAACGTCCCCGAAGTTAAACGCGTCGAGGTCGTGCCGAACGATCCGGGACCGAGCCTGATCCAGATCGAATCGCGCTCCAAATCGAACGGCTGGATTGAAACGATTTCCGTCGACGAAGTTCCTTCAGGAAAGATGAAGTGTTTCCGCAACGAGACGAGCAATATTTTGATCATCAACGTCGACAATCGGCTGAGCGCCTACCGCAACGAATGCCCGCACCAGGGATTGCCGCTCGACGGCGGAATGCTCGACGACGGCATACTGACCTGCCCGTCACACGGTTTCAAGTTCGACGCCGTCTCCGGCGAATGTCTGACCGCTCCGGCCGCGCAGCTCGAAGTGTTCCCGCTCCGCGTCGAGGATGGGAAAATCTTTGTGCGATTTTAGATTTTGGATTTTTGATTTTGGATTGGGAGCGCCGGTAAAGAAATATGAATGAAGCCCGCGAACTTGAAGGCAGAATAAACCCGGTTTTTGATCCTCGATCGGGCGATTGCTCAAATCCAAAATCCAAAATCAAAAATCCAAAATCGGTTTGGTTGGGCGCGAAATCGCCGTTCGGGATCGCGCTTCCGGACGCCAAGCCGTCGGCGTCGCAACTCTACGCTCCGCGCGGCGTCTTTCTGAACGACGATTATCTCGTCGCCGCCGATTCCGGAAATCATCGCGTCATGATTTGGAAGGGA
>JAKOSS010000037.1 GCA_029777145.1 Acidobacteriota bacterium
CCGTATTTCCATGGCACCACAAGCCGAACCGGCGCGCCGTTCTGATTCGGCAGTTGTTTGCCGTAAAGGCCGGTCGCAAGGATCGTCAGATCGTGCATCGCCTCGTCGAGCCGCAATCCCTCGACATACGGAAAATCGATCCCGGCGAATAGCGAAGACTGCATGCCATTTCGTCCGTCAGGCAGCTTCACCTCCGGATTCTTGCTCTTCTTGCCGTCGTAAAACGTTTCGAACGCGACGTATTTCGCGGCCGAAGTCGGTGCGACCTCGTCGATGATCCGCCGCAACGGAAACCCGATCCACGGAATGACCATCGACCAACCTTCGACGCATCTGAAACGATAAATGCGTTCCTCCTGTCCGAACGCCAGAATTTGTTCGATCGTGAACACGCGCGGCTTGTCGACAAGACCTCCGACCTCGACCGTCCACGGCCGCGTGACGAAATCCTCGGCAGCACGCGCGACGGCGGTCTTGCTCGTCGAAAACTCGTAGAAATTGTTGTAATTCGTGATCTGCTCGAACGAATTTGGCGGATCGGAGGCCCGCACGGTCGTCTTGACGTCGTCGATGACCGCCGTCGCGGCCTCCTTCGGCGGCGGCGGATTGAAGACGCGATACGCCAACCCGGTCGCGAAGGTCGTTCCCGCGACGATCCCGGCGCGGATGAAGTTCCGACGATTCAGGTAAACGTGTTCAGGTGTGATCTCTTCTTTTTCCGGCATTGTCTTTGGTTCGAAGAACATCGACGCCGAAGCGTTGCACGACGAATCGATCCGATGCCTAGATTAGCAATCGTGGCCCTTTTATTCCAAAAAATCGGCGATTAAGTTGCAGAGAATTTGCGCGCGCGGAGGAGAATGCTTTTTCGTCTTTTCAAAAAAGCGGTTATAATCTGCGAGTCAAAATCTTGCAGACGGACTTATTTTCAGCATGCTTCTCGTAAATGAAATCCTGAACGGCCGCTACCGGATCGTCCGCCAACTTGGCCACGGCGGAATGGGTGCGGTCTATGAAGCTTTCGACAACGTTTTCGACACGACCTGCGCGTTGAAGGAGATCATGATCGACTTCGCGAAGGCGCCGACGCAACATCAGCAGGACCTCATCAAGGCCGCGTTCGAGCGCGAGGCGAAACTTTTGGCGAAGATCAAACACGAGGTCGTGCCGCATGTCCGCGACTATTTTTCGCACGACAACCGGCAGTTCCTCGTGATGGAACTCGTTGAAGGCAAAGATCTTGGAGACCTGCTGGAGGAACGAAAGGCACCGTTCGCGTTCGACGAGGTCGCGCCGTGGTTCGAACAGCTTCTCGACGCGCTCGATTATCTTCATACCCAGAATCCGCCGATCTTTCATCGCGATATCAAACCGCAGAATCTGAAGCTGACGCCGCGCGGGAAAATGAAGCTTCTCGACTTCGGCATCGCCAAAGGCGGCGGCGCCGAGGTGCAAAACGCTTCGACCGTCGGAAATCAGACATTCGTCGCGGCGACGCTCAATTACTCGCCGATCGAACAGACGTACCGAGTTCTCGATCCAGTTTTCCGCGAAGTCCTGCTCCAGCGGTTCGAGTCGAAGATCAAGGTCGTGATGGAGCAGAACGCGGATGCCCGATCCGACATTTACGCGCTCGGCGCAACGATCTATCATTTGCTGACCGGAATTCTCCCGATCGATTCGTTGAAGCGGACGACCGAAGTATGGTCCGGGAAAAATGATCCGTTGACGCCTCCGAATTCGATCAACGGGCAGATCCCGATCGCGGTTTCGAATTTGTTGATGAAATCAATGGAGATCGACCGTGATCACCGGTACAGTTCGGCGCTCGAAATGCAGCAGGCGCTCAAGGCGGCGCTAGGCGGTTCGGCCGCACAGAACACGAATCCGCAGCCGGTGCCGGCGCCGACGATGTGGCAGCCGGTCGAAGCGCCGGCTTCGACGACCGACGCGCCGACGGTCCAGATTCCCTCGGATCAGATCGCCCAACAATATCCGCCGTCAATTTCCGAGCAAACCATTCAGGCGCAAAACTATTCTCAACCACCTGCGGGTTCGCCGTTCAACACCGGCGGACAGCAACCGCCGGCGGGTTCACCGTACAACACGGGCGGACAACAACCGCCTCCGCCGATGGGCAATCCGTTCAATACCGGCGGGGAATCGCAAAATCCGGCGGCGTCTCCGTTCAATACTGGTGGACAGCAGCAACAACCGGCATACGGTTTTGCGGCTGGAGCCGGTCAGGCGGGAAACTTTGGCGCAGCGGTCAATACGGGCGGACAGCAGTTTTCCGCACCCGCGCCGGCGCCGAAGAAACGAAGCAAGGCTTTATTGATAATTATTCCGCTGTTCCTGTTGTTCGTGTTGGCGGTTGGCGGAGCGGGTGTCGGTTACTGGATCTGGGAACAGTCGCAGACGGCCGATAACACTCCGACGCCGACGCCGAGCGTGAGTCCGGCGAAATCGGTTTCGCCGTCACCGTCGCCGACCGAAAAGGCAGCAACGACCGGAACTCCGACGCCGTCCGAAACACCGACGCCGAGCGAGTCGCCGACGTCGACACGGACCGTGACAACTCCGGTCAAGACGCCGCCGCCGGTTAAGACGCCGAGGCCGAAGACGCCGACTCCGAAGAAGAATTCGGACTGCATCTTCACCGGCGATTGCTAAGCGGGGCAAGGTTGTCGATCGGCGGAATTTTGAACGATATTTGATTCTCGATAGCGTGCGAACTATCATTAGGAGGATTTTCTTCCGAACCCGCACGTTAACCGAACCTGAAATTTGAGTCAGTTTGTTTGAGGATATGAAACGAAAAATTGTTCTTTTTTTGGTATTTGGCGCGATGTTGGTCGGCTCGCTGCAGATGCTCGAAGGCGTCTCGGCGCAGGAGAGACTGACCTTGGCGAAGATTCTGACGGGTCTCCAGACCCGCGGTACGACCCCCGAAACGAACACGCTTGCGAAACGCAATCTGTATATCCAACGGCAGGTTGAAGAGCGCGGCGTTAACTTCGTTCTGACCGCGGACCGCGCGAAAGATCTGCGCGATGCCGGCGCGAGCCTTGCTTTGCTGAACGCGATCCGGCAGAACGGTCCGACCGTCACGACCCCGACTCCGACGCCGTCGTCGACAAGACCGAGCGCGTTATTCAAGGATATTTGGGTCGATTACGACGTTACTGAGGGCAGCTCGAAAGGCATGCGGATCCACGTCAAGTTCACGACGTACGCAATGCGCGGCATGGCTTCGTATCTCGCGATCTACTTCCAGGACCGGAACGGATCGCCGCTGCCGAACAAAGGCGGCAACAGCAGCTACAACAGTTCGGACAACAAAGTCGCCGTTTACCGGGAAATGACGCCCGGATACGATCCGGCCGACTACGACGATTTCTCCGTTTTCATGCCTTATGACGAGCTCGATCTCGGGCGCGGAGCGTGGAAACTGCGGATGGACGTCAAGATCATCTACAAGGCCGGCGGTTTGATCAGCAATTTGACGACGAAGGATTTCGATTACACCAACGGTACGAATACGCAGATGCCGAACCCGGATAACGTTTCGGCAAACCTCAAGCGCGTCTGGGTTGACTACAACATCACCCAGGGCGGCGTGCGCGGAATGCGGGTACATCTCAACTTCGATGTCACCGGCTTGCAGGGCATCGACTCGCGGCTTGTCTTCCGCATACGCAAAGTGGGCGGCGAATATCTGTCGAACAGCACGACGTCGTTCTCGAACACCGACGGACAGTTCCAAACTGAATACAGTATGAAGCCGGGATACCCGACGACCGTTTACAACGACGCGAGCGTCTTCATTCCGTATGACCAGGTGATCATCGCCCGGGGTCGCTGGAACCTTGAGTTCGACATCGACCTAGCGTACGGCGACGAGTTCACTCACTTGAAGTGGGAACCGTTCTCGTTCACACGCAACTGATCTTCTGAAAGATCGATTCGAGAAGCGCTCCGGTAACGGGGCGCTTTTTTTATCCGGGATTGCACGTCAGAGCGACGGTACTGTTTTTGCCGCGGCGTGGATCGATCGAAGGTGAAATCCGGGGTTATTCAATTCGGGAATTCACTTTGAGATCCGAGCCGTCGGTGACAACCGTGATCGTTCCCGATTCACCGGTCGTCAGAACGCGCGCGCCGGATGCCCGCCAGCGCCCGACTACATCCGCATGGGGATGGCCGAAGGGAGATCTTCGTCCGACCGAGATCACGGCGTATCGCGGCTTCGTCGCCGCAATGAATTCGGCGGTCGACGACGTCCGGCTTCCGTGATGCGCGATTCGAACGACGTCGGCATTGAGATTCTCACCTCGCGCGAGCAAACGGCTTTCGACGGGTGACTCGATATCGGCCGCAATCATGATCCGACGGCTGCCGAAGGTGATTCGAAGGAAGATCGAGTCGTTGTTTGCGGAACCTCGCGACGCCGAAAGATCGGGATTGAGAACTTCGACAAGGACGCCGCCGATCGCGAGCGATTCTCCCGATCCGATCGGCGTGAACCTGATCCCGCGCTCGCGGACGGCGCCTCTGAAGAATGCAAAATCAGGATCCTCGGGCGCATGTCGCCCGTAAAATGCGCGTCCGATCTCGAAGTTGCGCGCGACGTCGGCAAGTCCCTGAACGTGATCGGCGTCGGCGTGGGTCGCGACGATATAGTCGATCCGCGACAGGCCGCGATGCCAGAGAAACCGCAAAACGACGGCCTCGCCGATCGTCGTTCGGTCCGGTTCGAAGCCGTCTTCGTCGTCCGCGACCTGTCCCCGGCGCGGGCGTCCGCCGCCGTCAACGAGCATCGTCTCGCCGTTCGGGAACGTGATCAGCGTCGAATCGCCCTGCCCGACGTCAAGGAAGTCGATCCTCAGCAGACCGTCCGGCACGGGCGCGCAGAACGGATGAAACGCAAGTAGCGTCGCGAGAATGATCGTAATCGCGACCGGCGGCACGATCCGCGCCGGCTTGTCGGCAAATGGATCC
>JAKOSS010000433.1 GCA_029777145.1 Acidobacteriota bacterium
GATATTGGGACACAGTTCCGCTGCCATCAGCGTTTCGCGCCACAGGCCCGCCCCGAAATGCGGGATGACAAAATTGACTTTCGGGAATTCGCTCGCGAGTTTGTGGACCTCGAGCGGGTTTGAAAGTCTCAGATCGAACTTGCTGGGAAGGCCGAGCTTTCCGCGAATGCCGACGCTCAGCGCCCCGCAATGGACGAAGATCGCCGTTCCTTCCCGTTCCTGGACCAGCTCGGCGATCGCCTTTACGAACTCGTTGTCCCCGACGGAATATCCGTGCATCGCCGGAAACAGACAGATCATTTTCAGCCCCAGCAGGTCGAATGCGTGCTTCGCTCTTTCAACCGCATTCGCCTGCAGCGGATTGAAGAAGAATCCGCCGGCGATCCGATCCGGATACGCCGAAACCGCGGCCGCGACCGACTCTTCGTCGTTTGGCAGACTCGCCATCAGCAGCACCCGCGAAACACTGTTCCGGTCGAGCTGATCGATCCAGATCTTCGCCAGTTCCCGCGGATCCTCAGGCGGCATCTGCAAACCCGTGATCTCGCCGATCTTCGCGACCGGATCACCGACTTCCTTCAGGGCCGGCGATTGCGCGGCCAGCATGCGAAAAAAATTATGCGAAAAAAAGTGGGCGTGAGAGTCGAATACCTCGATCTCTCCGAGTTCAGTATGTCTTCTCATTGCCTTGTCATTTGTCGACGTCAGCTCGTCGCTTCGCGCGAGTATCCCTCCGAGTCAAAGCAGTTCGCACCGGAAAAACAAGGGTGCGGTTCGATCGAATCGTCATCGACCGATTCCATTTGGATCGTGACGTGATCGATCCCGTATGTTCCATGCAACCTCCGTCGCAGCTCGGCCAGAAGGTCCTTGGCGCGAATCTCCGCGTCATGAACGACATGAACGCTCAGCGCGTCGATTCCGGACGTGATCGTCCAAATATGAAGGTCATGGACATCGGCCACGCCGGGCGCCTGTCTCAGAGTTTCTTCGACGGCTTTCAGATTGATGTGCGCCGGGGTTCCTTCGAGCAGCACATTGACGGATTCGCGGATCAGATTCCAGGCGCCGTAGATGATGATCACGCTGATCAGAACCGAGCAGACCGCATCCGCGAGGCTCCAGTTGAACGCGATCACGAGAACGCCGGCAACGATCGCCGCGGCGGACCCGAGCGCGTCTCCGATGACATGAAGCCACGCTCCGCGCATGTTCAGGTCGTGCTGATGATCGCCGTGAAGCAGGAAGGCGCTGATGACGTTCACGACCAGGCCGCCGACGGCGATCGCCGTCATTTCCCAGCCTTTGATCTCCGGCGGATTGCTGATCCGGTTGAACGCTTCGTAAATGACGTAAACCGAGATCGAGGCGAGCGCAATGCCGTTGATGAATGCCGAAAGGATCTCGAGCCGGTAATAACCGAAGGTCTTGCGCGGTGTCGCCGGTCGTGATGCGAACCAGATCGCCGCGAGCGTCAGACTCATCGCCGCGACATCGGTGAACATGTGTCCGGCGTCTGCCAGAAGCGCGAGAGAATTCGCAAGCCAGCCGCCGATCGCTTCCGCAAACATATAAACGAGCGTCAGCCCGAGAGCGATCTTGAGTTTTGAGATGCTCTTCGCGTCTCGCCTGTCGTTCGAATGCGAATGATTGTGACTGATCTTTCTTACTCCCGAATATGAAAAAAGCCGGGAACGGGAGAATTATGATTCCCGGTCCCAGCTTTAATTATTTATGTTCGGACGACTATTGCAAATCGCGGCGCCGAACGAGAAGCTCACGAGTGTTCTTCGGAACCTTGGAGAAGAACCGGTAACCGGTCAGAGCCTCAACGGCTTTGACGGTCGTTCGGTAAGTGCGCCATGGAGCGCTCTGGCTCACCGGAGGTTGATTCGGGACGATCATCGCGATCGTTCGCATTCCCTTGTTCACACGCTGCAGATCGTTGTTGCCGTTCGGCATGACGATCACGACCTTCCACGTCACGGCCGGCACGACGATCTGGCCGCCGGCGATCGTTCCGGCGTTGCCCCAGCCGCCCGTATAGATGTAGATCTCGTTGCCCTGTCCGGCGAGAGTCCGGCAATAATTCTCGAAATCGGCCCACGGACCCTGATTGTTCGCCGCGAGCTGAGGAACGAAATTCGTCATCAGGAACGTCGCGTCGTTGTCGGCGACCGAGCGCGTCCGATCGCCCGAAGGACACATGTGGCCGCGGTCGTAGCCCGAACCCGAATAATCGTTGTCCTGAACGTGATACCACGCGGCCGGAAGTGCCGGATCAGCGCGGTACGAATCCTGTCTCGGCGCGGTACCGATCCAGGTGCTGTCGAGTCTCCACGCGACCCAATTCGGAGTCGCCTTCGAACGGTTGTACGAAAGCGAGTATTGGGCCTTGACCATCAGGAAGTTGTTTTCGTTCGCGATATCCGAGGTCGCGTTCGACGGATTTCCGAGGATCAGCGGATCTTCGCCTTCCGGCGCCGCATCGATCGTCAGGTTGATCGTGACATTTACCGATCTCGTCTGCGCATCCTGCGCGACCGCCGGGATTGTCGTCGGACCGCCGCCGGTTCCGTTCGCAACCGTGGCCAGATAGGAATAAATGTTGTCGCCCGGAGTCTGATCGCCGTTCGAACCGTCGTCAAAAAACTGCTGGTTCGCGGATCCCCCGATGTTCGTCAGGTTGCCGGAAACCGTGATTCCGGTACTCGGCGGATCGGTCGCCGGCAGAACGGTCACCGTCAGCAACGTTTGCGCGTTCGGAGCCACCGTGTTCGGGCTGGCCGCCCCGTTCGCGAGCAGGACGTTTCCGCCTCCGCCTCCGCAAGGAGCCGGGCCGGTGCCGGAATTGCGCGGAGCCGACGGCGTCTGCGTCGAGAAATCGGCGCTGTTGTTGTCTGTGTCCTGGCAGCCGCCGTTCGCCCGGATCTTGCTGTTGTCTACTCCGGACGCGGTCGTGGTTGAACCTTCAACGAAGATATTTGTGATCGTTCCCCAACCGACGGCGTCAATAACGACACCGGTATTGACCGCGCCGCTACGCAAAGCGAGACCTCCGTTGTTCGCCGAAAGCGCGCATGAACAGGTGGCGTTGTTGTAGATCGCGTTCGGAGTTACTCCGCCGTCGTATACGCTCGATGCGACCAGGTAATATCCGCCGGAGGGCACGAGCGTGCTCGTCGTCCATTCGTAAACGAGGATGTCATTGACACCGTTGGCCGACCTGTAAACGAGTTTTACGCCGTTCAGATCAGCCGCACTGTTGGACGTGTTCAGAATCTCGATGAACTCATCGTTGGCGTCCGAAGATCCGCCGGCCTGAAACTGACTGATGACGAAATTCGGCGAGACGAGCGAGTCTGACCGCTGCGCGGAGACCTTCAGTTCGTTTGTCGTGCCGAAGCCGAAAAATAGCGTGAGCGCAAAAACGCCCGATAACAAAATCCCTAGATACTTCATCAAATGATCCTTACAGTCTTAATTCCGGCGGAGGGCAGTTCTAGCCGTAACGTAAAGTTTTAGCACAAAAGCAATAAACGGAAAAACACAACGGGGCGAAAACACTGTTACGGCACGAATATGCCGGGAACGGCGACGTCACCCGGCTGACCGACTTGCTGAGCGCGGAATCCGATCGCCGATCCGAGGTAGTACCAGACCGCCGTCGATGGCCGAAAGACCGCGATATCGCGTTTTCCATCGCCGTCAAAATCGGCGCC
>JAKOSS010000038.1 GCA_029777145.1 Acidobacteriota bacterium
CACTTCAAAGCGCTGCGATTCGATCACGAATTCGCTGGGTTCCTGCGAGCTGGTCCAAGCCTTGGCCTCGGAAACGTGAAGCAGAAGGTAATTGTCTTCGTTGCCCTTGCGCACTCGACCAATGTGCGAAGTGGCGTGTGTTTCGACGATCAACATAATTAAGCGAGTCCGGAGCCCCCGGAACGTCCGGCCCGTTGCGTGTCTTGGTTCAAACGCTCCGACGATGTGAAATCGCCTTTTGCCGGCCCGCGTTGCGAACCACATGACGATCACAGCCGCCCTGACTTAACCCAGCGCCTGATCCAGATCTTCAATAATATCCTCGACGTCCTCGATTCCGACGGACACTCGAACCAATCCGTCCGTAATGCCTAGTTGTGCTCGTTTTTCAGCCGGGACGGAGGCGTGTGTCATCGTTGCAGGATGCGAAATCAGCGACTCAACGCCACCCAAGCTTTCACCTAAAATACAAAGCTTGACGCTCTCCAGAACATTTTTTGCATTATCCAGTGAACCGGTTTCAAATGCAACCATTCCACCGAATCCGCGCTGCTGCCGCGAAGCCAGTTCGTGCTGCGGATGCGACGCCAAACCGGGGTAATAAACCTTCTGAACTTTCGGGTGTTCGGCGAGAAAACTCGCGACCATCCGACCGTTGCGGTCGTGCGCCTGCATGCGCACCGCGAGCGTCTTCGTACCGCGCAGAACGAGAAACGAATCGAACGGCGAAAGGATCGCTCCGACCGAATTCTGCACGAATCCGATCCATTCCGCATCAGCTTCGTCGTTCAGCGCGACGAATCCACCGACCGAATCCGAATGGCCGTTCAGATACTTCGTCGTTGAATGAACGACGATGTCGACGCCGAATTCGAGCGGACGCTGTAGATACGGCGACATGAAAGTGTTGTCGCAAACGACCTTTGCGCCGTTCGCATGGGCAAGATCAGAGACGGCCTTCAGATCCGTCACGCTCATCACCGGATTCGTCGGCGTTTCGACGAAGACCATCTTCGTGTTCGGCTTGAACGCGTGCTCGACGGCTTCCAGGTTCGTCGTGTCGACGAGGTCAAACTGGACGCCGTAATTCGAAAGCACTTTGTTGAATAATCTGAACGTGCCGCCGTAGGTGTTGTCGCCGAGGATCACATGATCGCCGGCCTTGACGAGCTTGAGCACCGAATCGGTCGCGGACATGCCGGACGCAAACGCAAATCCGAAGCGGGCGCCTTCGAGCGCCGCGATGTTCTTCTCGAGCGCCGCTCGCGTCGGATTCTGGGTCCGCGCGTATTCATAACCTTTATGCTTGCCCAGACCTTCCTGTGCGTAGGTCGAGGTTTGATAGATCGGTACGCTGACTGCGCCCGTCGCTGAATCTGGTTCGTTGCCGGCGTGGATCGCGATCGTTGAAAAGCCCATAGACGAGAAGGTCGAGTTTATCGTTCGGAAAAACTTTTCTATTTTATAGTCTTTACTGGAATTTAACTACCACGGCAGGCAAATTCGCGAAGATTATCGTAACTTCCGGGATTCCGGGTGTCAAACAATCGGCGGGCGGGAGTCAGGCGTTTTCGAGCCAGGCCGGGCGGTCCTGTTCGAACCTCGAAATCGCGTCCGCGTCCTTCAATGTCAGCCCGATATCGTCCAAACCGTTGAGCATGCAATAGCGCCGGAATTCGTCGATCGCGAACGATTCCGAGAGGCCGTGTTCGTCGCGCACCGTCTTCGTTTCGAGATCGATGGTGATCGTGTAATCAGGGATCGCGGCGCAGCGGTCCGCGATCGTCGCGACGATCTCCTCCGGAAGCGCGACGGGAAGAAATCCGTTCTTCAGCGAGTTGTTGTAGAAGATATCGGCGAACGAAGGTGCGATCACGACGCTGAATCCGAATTGTTCGAGCGCCCACGGCGCGTGTTCGCGCGAGCTGCCGCAGCCGAAATTCGGGCCCGCGACGAGCACCGACGCGCCGGCGTATTTCGGGTCGTTGAGGATGAATCCGGAATCGGGAGATCCGTCGGTTTTGTAGCGCCAGTCCCAGAACAGAAATTCGCCGTAACCTGTGCGTTCGATCCGCTTGAGGAACTGTTTCGGAATGATCTGATCGGTGTCGATGTTGGGCGTAAAGATCGCGACCGCGCGGCCCGTGTGTTTGGTGAATTTCTTCATGGCTAACTCCAGTCCCTGACATCGACGAAATGTCCGGCGATCGCCGCCGCCGCCGCCATCGCCGGCGAGACAAGGTGCGTCCTGCCGCCGCGTCCTTGGCGGCCCTCGAAGTTGCGGTTGCTGGTCGAGGCGCAGCGTTCGCCTTCCTTGAGAATGTCCTCGTTCATGCCGAGGCACATCGAGCATCCGGCATCGCGCCATTCAAAACCGGCGTCGGCGAAGATCTCGGCCAGCCCTTCGTCTTCGGCCTGTTTCTTGATCAGCATCGATCCCGGAACGACCATCGCGCGGACGCTGTCGGCAACGCGCTTTCCTTTGGCGATGCGCGCCGCTTCTCTGAGGTCCTCGATCCGCGAATTCGTGCAGCTGCCGATGAACGCACGGTCCACCGGGACGTCACTGATCGGCGTTCCCGGCTCGACGCCCATATACTCATAGGCCCGCGTGAACGACTTGCGCTCGTTGTCATCCTTGGCGTCGGAAAGATCGGGAACGCGGCCCGAGACCTTCACGCTCATCCCCGGCGACGTTCCCCACGTGACGTACGGTTCAAGTTCCGCGGCGTTGATCGTCACCGTCCGGTCGAACCCGGCACCTTCGTCCGTCTTGAGCGTGTTCCAGTATTCGACCGCGCGTTCCCAATCCTCGCCTCTCGGCGAATAGGTGCGGCCGCGGAGATACTCGAACGTCTTCTCGTCGGGCGCGATCAGCCCGGCCCGCGCGCCGCCCTCGATCGACATGTTGCAGACCGTCATGCGGCCTTCCATCGAGAGTTCGCGGATCGCTTCGCCGGCATACTCGATGACGTATCCGGTCGCGCCGTCGGTTCCAATTTCGTTGATGATGCCGAGGATCAGGTCCTTCGCCGTGACGCCGAAGGGAAGCGGGCCACGGACGTCGATCAGGAGATTCTTCGACTTGTTTTGCTGCAGGCATTGGGTCGCGAGGACGTGCTCGACCTCGGAAGTGCCGATCCCGAACGCGAGCGCGCCGAACGCGCCGTGCGTCGAGGTATGAGAATCGCCGCAAACGATCGTCTGCCCCGGACGCGTCAGTCCCTGTTCCGGCCCGAAAACGTGAATGATGCCTTGTTCCTTGCGGTCGAGGTCGAAGAACGCGATCCCGAATTCGCGGGTGTTCACCCGCAAGGTCGCGACCTGCTGCGCGGCGATCGGATCGTTGAACGGAAGACTGCGGTTGAGCGTCGGGATGGCATGATCAACCGTGCCGAACGTCAGATCGGGCCGGCGCACCTTGCGGCCGGCGAGACGCAGGCCCTCGAACGCCTGCGGCGTCGTGACTTCGTGGATCAGGTGCAGATCGATGTAGATCAGCGCCGGTTTTCCGGGTTCTTCGCGAACCACGTGCGCGTCCCAGATCTTGTCGTAAAGCGTTTTCATCGTGTGTAAGATCCGTGGCGGATCGGCGTTGAATCGATCGCGAAATCCGTCTTTTGCTGAACGCGTCGCCAAACGATAAGGCTCGCATTGCGTGTCATGATTTCGAATCCCTCGGAACTACTCTTTTCGAAATCTTAAATATCGGATTTGAGATCTCGGATCGAAAGAGTAATCCCGAAGAAAAAAGCACGATAACCATGACCGCGACGTCCAGCCGGTTGATCGTGCCCCAAGTTTCTCTAAGCGGCGTTTGCCGACGACTTCTCGCGGGCGAACTCAACCGCGTATTTTGTGACGAGATCGCCGGTCGCCGCCGTTCCGGCCGCTGCGGACTTGTTCGTCGTCAGATCAGCCGTCCGATATCCTTCGGCGAGCACGCGCTCGATCGCCGATTCAATGCATCGCGCGGCATCGTCCGACTTGGCCGTGTAGCGCAGAAGCATCGCGACCGAAGCGATCGCGCCGAGCGGGTTGGCGATGTCGCGGCCGGCGATGTCCGGAGCCGAGCCGTGGACCGGTTCGAAGAGATCGATCGCGCCGCCGATCGTCGCCGAAGCGAGCATGCCGAGGCTTCCGGTCAGAACTGCGGCTTCGTCGGACAAGATGTCACCAAACAAATTCTCGGTCAAAATTACGTCGAACCGCGTCGGCGCGGTCACGAGGTGCATCGCGCACGCATCGACAAAAAGATGCTCAAGCTCGACATCGGGATAATCCTGAGCGACCTTGTTCACGGTTTCGCGCCACAGACGCGAAGTCTCGAGAACGTTCGCCTTGTCGACCGACGTAACCTTTTTCCCGCGAACCCGTGCCGATTCAAACGCGACGCGCGCGACGCGCTCGACCTCGGCTACCGAATAGCGCATCGTGTTGTAGGCTTCGTCGGCGCCGATCGCCCGCGGCTGACCGAAATATAGCCCGCCCAGCAATTCACGGACGATCAGCATGTCCGTGCCGTCGAAGATCTCGCGCCGCAGCGGCGACGAATCGATCAATGCCGGAAACGCCTTTGCGGGACGCAGGTTCGCGAATCCGCCGAGCAACTGCCGCAATCCCAGCAATCCGATCTCGGGCCGGTTCTCAGGAAGCAGGTGATCGTATTCGGGTGCGCCGACCGCGCCGAGCAGGACGGCGTCGGACGCGGAACACGCCGCGCGGGTCTCGTCCGGCAACGGCGATCCGGCCTCGCGGATCGCAGCGCCGCCAATCAGATGATTCTCGGTCTCGATCTCGATCCCGAACGCCGGCGCGACGGCCTTCAAAACTTTGACGGCCTCGCGCGTAACTTCGACGCCGATGCCGTCACCTGGTAAAACAGTGATCTTCATTTGTGAATTGGGATTTGGGAATTGGGATTGAACCGGTACACTGACCAATCCGAAATCCAAAATCCCAAATCCGAAATTGGTTCATGCTGCCATCGCCGTCGGGTACCGTTCCGGCAAAATCGCCAGCAGGTCCTGATCGTAGATGTTCTTCTTCTTGTCGGCAAGCGCCGTGAATTTCCGATAGATCTCGCCGACCTCGCTGTCCGCCAGCTCGAAACCGAGTTCGTTGTAGCGTGCGACGAGCGCGTGGCGTCCCGAATGCTTGCCGAGAACGATGTCGTTGTGCGGCACGCCGACGGATCCGGGCGTCATGATCTCGTAACAGAGCGGATTGCTGAGCACACCGTGCTGATGGATTCCGGCCTCGTGCGCGAACGCGTTGCGCCCGACGATCGCCTTGTTCGGCTG
>JAKOSS010000434.1 GCA_029777145.1 Acidobacteriota bacterium
CCCTGAACTTCACGTGTATTTGCATAATCGACGGCCGCGTCGCGCGAGGCGCGGATCACGCCGGTCGCACCCGACGCGACGGTATAGCGTCCGTTCTCGAGCGAGAACATCGCGATCTTGAATCCTTCGCCCTCGTTGCCGAGCATATTGGCGGCCGGGACGCGAACGTCCTGCAATGAGAAATAACCAGTATTGCCCGCGCGGATTCCCATCTTTCCGTGGATCGTACCCGACGAGAAGCCCGGCATCGACCGTTCGACGATGAAGCAGCTCAGACCGGAGTGATCGCGGACCTTTTGCTTTTCAAGATCCGTCCAGCAGAAAAAGAGGAAATTGTCGGCGACATCGGCCAGCGAGATCCACATCTTCTCGCCGTTAAGAATCCAGTCGTCACCGTCGCGCCGCGCATACGAGCGCATGCCGATGACGTCGCTGCCGGCGTTCGGCTCGGTCAGTCCGAAAGTCGCGAGCTTCTCGCCCTTTGCCTGCGGCACCAGATATTTCTGCTTCTGTTCTTCGTTTCCCCATGTGAGAAGCGAGAGCGAATTGAGCCCGACATGGACCGACATCGCGACCCGCAGGAATGTATCGCAGGCTTCAAGCTCCTCGCAGACGAGGCCAAGCGAAACATAATCGAATCCGGCGCCGCCGTATTCTTCGGGGATACAAACCCCCAAAAGCCCCAATTCGGCCATTTTCTCGAAGATCCTCGGTTCAAATACCGCCTTCTCGTCCCATTCTTTGATATACGGCGCCACTTCACCGGCGCAGAATTCGCGAACGGTGTTCTCCAGCGCATTTTGTTCTTCTGTCAATTCAAAGTCGATCACGGCTGTTCAGTTACCTCTCAAATAATTTTTGTCTGATATGTTAAAATTCCGGCTATCGGATACGCTCTAAGTTTAACATTTTGAGGACGTTTGGACTAAATGAGCAGCCGTTGTCGATATGATCCCGATTTCCGAAGCCATCTCGATCATCGCCCGTGAAACGCCGCTCCTCGGCGACGAGCGCGTCGCACTCGGGAACTGCGTCGGACGCATTCTCGCCGAGGACATCGTCGCCGACAGTGATCTTCCGCCGTTCGATCGGTCCCAGATGGACGGTTTCGCTCTGCGCGCGGCTGACTCGGAAGGTTCCGAGGCGTTGCGGATCATCGGCGAATCGGTCGCGGGGAAGGGTTTCGACGGCCGCGTCGGGAAAGGCGAAGCGGTGCGGATCATGACCGGCGCGCGCGTTCCGCCCGGCGCGGATTCGGTTCAAAAAGTTGAGGAAACGTTCGAATCTGACGGAAGCGTCCGCATCCGAAAACCGGCGACGGCCGGGCAGAACATAGTCGGACGCGGCCGCGAGATCAAGGATGGTGAGATCGTGTTCGGTGCCGGAAAGCGGATCAACGACCGGATGATCGCAACTCTCGCTTCGTTCGGCTACACCGACGTCACGGTCGCAAGACTCCCGACGATCTCGATCCTGGCAACCGGCAGCGAGATCGTCGAGATCGGCGGCATACCCGGCCCGGATCAGATCCGGAATTCAAATTCGGCTATGCTTCGGGCATTCGCCGCGGAAGCGCGGATCGACGCGGAAGTCGAACCATTGGTCGGCGACGATCTGACGGCGCTGACCCGAACGGTTACTAAAATGCTGGCGGAGGAACCCGACATCGTCATCCTCACAGGCGGGGTCTCGGTCGGCGACTACGACTTTACAAAACCGGCGCTCAAGGCCGCGGGCGTGGATGTTTTTTTTGAAAAGGTCGCTTTGAAACCCGGCAAACCGACTGTCTTCGGCAGGTCCGGAAAAACACTGGTCTTCGGCCTGCCGGGCAATCCAGTCTCGGTCGCCGTCACGTATTTTCTGTTCGTCAGATTCGCGGCGATGATGATGCAGCGCGCGACCGATCCCGAAATGCGCCGCGGGAAGGCAGTCGCGGGACGCGACCTGCGATCGACGCCGAAGCGCGATTGCTATTTGCCCGTTTCGTTGTCGACCGACAGCGCGGGCCGTTTGATGATCGATGCGGTTCGATTCACAGGATCGTCGAACTTTGTGGCGTTTTCCGCCGCCGACGCGCTTGCGTTCGTCCCGAAAGGCACGACGATCGCGACCGGCGACGTCGCCGATATTTGTTTCTTTTGAAGATGAACGACGCCGCGCCGCTGGCGCATATCGCCATTCACGATACCGTTGAGCGGATTCTCCGCGATCTTCCGCGCGGTCGTCTGCTGGACGTCCCGACCGGCGAAGGCGCGCTCGCCAAACGACTTGGAGACCTCGGATTCGAGGTCGAATGTGCGGATCTTTATCCCGAGATCTTCAAGCTTCCGGGCAAAACCGCAACCCGCGCCGATCTCGATCGCGAACTCCCCTTCGCCGACGGCTCGTTCGATTACGCGGTCTGCGTCGAAGGCCTTGAACACATTGAAAATCCCGCGCATGCGATCCGCGAATTCAACCGCGTGATCACGCCCGGCGGAACGCTGATCGTCTCGGTCCCGAATATCATGAACATCGAAGAACGCCTTCGGTGGCTCGTCAGCGGCTATACGTCGCACTTCAAACCGCTTTCAAGGACGGCGGTCCGCGGGATCTCCGACGAGTTTCCGGGAATGGAGGAGATCGCGCTGCACGTCAACCCGATCGGTTATTCGGAGATCAGGTACTTGCTTGAAAACAACGGATTTGAATTACTGAGCGTTTCCCAGGACGCGCCGAAAAGGAATCTTTGGGCGTTTTTTCCGATCACGGCGGCGATCCGCCTGTCGGCCCGATTCATTTCGTCGCGTAAGCGCGAGGCCCGTTGGACCGACGATCTCAACTCGAACGAAGTCCTGCTCGGCGGAAACACGCTCATCTTTGTCGCCAGACGCGGAGACGCCACGCCATGACCAAACTTTCACATTATGACGAGAGCGGAGATGTCCGCATGGTTGATGTTTCGGAAAAGGAATCGACGAGCCGGGCGGCGATCGCATCGGGAAAGGTGTTTCTCGCGATGGAGACACTCGATCTACTGCGATCGGGCGCCAACCCGAAAGGAAACCCGCTCGAGATCGCCCGGATCGCCGGGATCATGGGCGCGAAGCGGACATCCGAACTGATCCCGCTTTGCCATCAGATCAATCTTTCAAAGGTCGACGTGCGGTGCGAATTCGCGCCTGACGGAATTGTTATCACCGCCGAGGCCAAGACGAACTCGCAGACGGGCGTCGAG
>JAKOSS010000435.1 GCA_029777145.1 Acidobacteriota bacterium
AGTGTTTTGGAACGAAATTCGCACACACCCACCGAAATTGTCTTTTTCGTTTTGGGAATTCAATTCAATTGATTTGGGAAGATTCAGGTTTTTCTTTCGGGTAGGGTCATCGCGAGAGAGCCGACATGTAATTTTGAACGAACACTCCGGGAAGTAATTCTTTCGTAAAACGGCCCTCCTGAAATCAGGAGGTTCTATGCAAAAAGAAATTCCGACGATCCGGCAGGCGATGGATGCTAAGGGATACTCGAGGCGCGACTTTCTGCTCTTCTGCGGACTGGCCACCGCCGCTGCCGGTTTGGAACTTTCAGGACTGGCCCAAGTTGTCGAAGCGTTCGAGAACAAGCCGCGTCCACCCGTTGTCTGGTTGCATTTTCAGGAATGCACCTGCTGCAGCGAGTCGTTCATTCGATCTTCGCACCCGATCGTCGCCGACGTCATCTTCGACACCCTTTCGCTCGACTACACCGAAACCCTTCAGGCCGCCGCCGGCGCACAAGCCGAAAAAACACGCGACGATACGATCAAAAACAATCAGGGCAAGTACATTTTGCTTGTCGAAGGATCGATCCCGACGGGCGACGCCGGTTATTGCATGATCGGTGGAAAGTCGGCCGAGCAGATCCTGAAGGAAGCCGCCGACGGTGCCGCGGCGATCATTGCGTGGGGCAGCTGCGCATCGAACGGATGCATCCAGTCGGCAAAACCGAATCCGACCGGCGCGACGCCGATCCACAAGATCGTCAACAAGCCGGTGATCAACGTCCCCGGCTGTCCGCCGATCGCGGAGGTCATGACCGGCGTCGTGACGCACGTTCTGCTTTTCGGCAAGATTCCCGAGCTCGATTCGCAGGGACGTCCGAAGGAATTCTATTCGCGCCGTGTCCACGATACCTGCTATCGCCGGCCGTACTACGACGCCGGATTGTTCGTCGAATCATGGGACGACGAAGCGGCGCGTAAAGGCTATTGCCTGTACAAGATGGGCTGCCGCGGACCGGTCACGTACAACGCCTGTTCGGTCACCAAATGGAACTCGAATCTGAGCTATCCGATCCAATCCGGTCACGGCTGCATCGGTTGTTCCGAAGCGGGATTCTGGGACAACGGACCGTTCTATCAGCACCTGGCTTCATTCCCGGGATTCGGCATCGAGTCGACGGCCGACACGATCGGCGCCACCGTTGCGGGTGTCGCCGCGGGCAGCATCGCCCTCCATGCGATCACGTCCAATATCCGCAAACACAAGGTAATCAAGGAACACAAGGATGAATCGGTAACCGTCGGGCCGCGGGGCGAATTCGCGGACGGCGACGGCGAGCCCGAAGGAGGTGAGCAAAATGGCTAGATTCGTTGTCGATCCAGTAACACGCATCGAGGGGCATTTGCGGATCGAAGCCGTCGTCGAAGGCGGCAAGATTACCGATGCCTACAGTTCGGGCACGATGGTGCGCGGTTTCGAAAAGATACTGAAAGGCCGCGACCCGCGCGACGCCTGGGCTTTCGTCGAACGCGCCTGCGGAGTCTGCACGACCGTTCACGCGCTCGCGAGCGTCCGAGCGGTCGAGGACGCGATCAAGATCAGCGTTCCGGCAAATGCCGAACTCGTTCGCAACATCATGTTCTGCACCCAGTATGTGCATGATCATGTCGTTCACTTTTATCACCTCCACGCGCTCGATTGGGTCGATGTCGTCAGTGCGCTGTCGGCCGATCCGGTGGCGACGGCCGATCTGGCGAAATCGCTTTCAAACTGGCCGAAATCGTCGCCGGGCTATTTCTCGGATCTCCAGAAGCGTCTGAAGACATTCGTCGAAAGCGGCCAACTCGGGATCTTCGCGAACGGATATTGGGGGCACCCTGCTTTCAAGCTTCCGAAAGAAGCGAACCTGCTGGCGGTCGCGCATTACCTCGAAGCGCTCGAATGGCAGAAAGAGATCGTCAAGATCCACGCGATCTTCGGCGGCAAGAATCCGCACCCGAATTATCTCGTCGGCGGCGTTCCCTGCTCGTTCAATCTCGAAGAGGTCAATGCGATCAATACCGAGAAACTCAATCTCGTCGGACGCCTGATCAACGACGCGATGACTTTCGTCGAACAGGTCTATATTCCCGATCTGATGGCGATCGCCGGATTCTACAAAGATTGGGCGGCGATCGGCGGCGGACTGCCGAACTACCTTGCGTACGGCGATCTCCCGACGAAGGGTTACGGCGTGCCGGAGTCGTTCAAGTTTCCGCGCGGTGCGATCCTCAATCGAGATCTGGCGAACGTCTACGACGTCAACGGCAAGGACGAGAACGAGATCAAGGAATACATCGCCCACAGCTGGTACAAGTACGAAGCCGGCGATCAGGCGGGTCTCCATCCCTGGAAAGGTGAAACGGAATTCAACTTCACGGGTCCGAAACCACCGTTCGAGGAACTGAACGTCGAAGGCAAATACTCTTGGCTCAAAACGCCGCGCTGGAAGGAAAATCCGATGGAAGTCGGGCCGCTCGCACGGATGCTCGTCGGGTACGCCAAAGGCAATCAGGAGATCAAGGACGTCGTCGACGAAGCCCTGAAGAAGCTCGACGTACCCGTCACCGCGTTGTTCTCGACCCTCGGGCGGACGGCGGCCCGCGGACTCGAGACGCGCCTTGCCGCTCGCTGGCTGAAGGAGTTTTACGACAGCCTGATCGGGAACCTGAAGCAGGGTGTCGTCGATACTTTCACACGCGAAAAGTGGGAGCCTTCGACCTGGCCCGCCGAATGCGAGGGTGTCGGTCTGACCGAAGCCCCGCGCGGCGCTCTGGCGCATTGGATCCGGATCAAGGACCGGAAGATCGACAACTACCAACTCGTCGTTCCGAGTACTTGGAACGCCAGCCCGCGCGACGGCGCCGGGAAGCGTTCGGCGTATGAGGAATCGCTGATCGGAACGCCGGTCGCGAAAGACGGGGAACCGCTCGAGATCATCCGGACGATACATTCGTTCGATCCGTGTCTCGCCTGCGCGGTCCATGTCTACGATCCTGACGGCAATACGATCCATCAGGTAACCGTGGAATGATTTCGGAATCGGGATTTGGGATTGCGGATTTGTTCGATTCAACTTCCGAATTCCCAGATCCCAATTCCCAAATGGAGTGAGTTATGGTTGCAAATCCGCAGACAATTCCTTACCGGCGCGTTTATGTATGGGAACTTCCGGTTCGGATCTATCACTGGATCAATGCGCTGTGCATCGTCGTCCTGATCTCAACCGGATTCCTGATCGGCTATCCGCAGGCGATCTGGTCAGCGAACGAGGCCTATCAGCAGTATTGGTTCGGCTGGGTTCGCTTCACGCATTTCGCGTTCTCGTACATCTTCTTGTTCAACTTCGTCGTACGGATCTATTGGGGATTCGTCGGTAACCGCTACGCGCGGTGGGACCGCTTCATCCTTTATCATCCGCGGCAATGGAAAGACCTTTGGAACACGACCGTCACGGACGTGATGCAGCTCAAGGTTCACGGGCCGACGATCATCGGTCACAACAGCCTCGCCGGATTTTCGTACTTCGTGACGTTCATCGCGTTTCTGTTGCAGACGATCACCGGATTTGCTCTTTACTCGAGCATGTCCGACGCGTTTCTGCCGAAGTTGTTCCGATGGGTCGTTCCGCTGCTCGGCGGCGATGCTTCGGTCAGGCAATGGCACCATCTGTTCATGTGGTTCTTTATCGTTTTCACGATCGTCCACGTTTACCTTGTCTTCTATCACGATTACTATGAAGGTCGCGGAACGACTTCCTCGATAATCGGAGGCTGGAAGTTTGAACGGGATGACAAGCTCAAGAACAGATAGAAAGATCCTGATCCTCGGGATCGGGAACGTACTCATGGGCGACGAGGGAATCGGAGTCCATGCCGTCAATTCGATCGATA
>JAKOSS010000436.1 GCA_029777145.1 Acidobacteriota bacterium
CGACACGAAGTTTCCCGAGATGCTGACCAAGAGCGGCATCATGGCGGGGCTCGGCGAGGAATTCGAAGAGGTTGTCGATCTGATGCGCGATCTCCGGAAGGTTTCGTGCGACATCATGACGATCGGTCAGTATCTTCAGCCGTACGAACGCCGTCTGCCGGTCGAGCGCTACGTCACGCCGGAAGAATTTGCGGAATGGAAGCGCATCGGACTCGACCTCGGATTCAAGCACGTCGAATCGTCGCCGCTTACCCGAAGCTCGTACCACGCGCGCCAGCAGACCGAAAGCGGAGTTGCGAAGGTCTGACGCCAGCCGGTCGGAGAAACTCACCAGGCCGGAACCGCATCACACGTCCATATGAAGAACACTCTCGTAGGCCTGAGCATTGGGTTCATTTTGGTGTTCGTCGTGACCGTACCGGCACAGAAGCAGCGCGCGCCGATCATCGTCTCAAAGTCAAGGTTCGTCAAGATCGCGACCGATTTCGTGTTCTCCGGAACGAAGTGCGAACCTATTTGGGACCTCGAGCGGCTGCTCAAGAATTATCCGGGGCGATTCATCCGTGATGGGGACCTTATCTTTTATCCTAGCGTCCTCTACTTTCGCGGGCGCACGGGTGACGGTTTGGTGGCTGAGGATCTCGCGAAAAAGACTTGCACGTGGTATTCGATGAGATCGCTGCAGGAATCGCAGAATTGGGTTGATCAGAAGCAGGGAAAGGTCCCCGAAAGCATCCGTGGCTTGCACAAGGTCGGGAACCGGCTTTGGATGGGTAGCAACGGGATCGGGATTTTATTCCTCGACGTGTCGGCCGGGAGATGGACGCGGTACGACATCAAGACGAACGGCGTTCCGGGCGCGCACATCAGTGTCGATTTTGCTGATGAAGATTACGTCTTTATCTCTACCGGGGAGTTCCCGGCTGCCGGAATGCACATAATGTCGGTGAAGTCCGGGAAATGGCTTCGGCTCGATTCGGTCTCGACCGCCAACGTCAGCGAATGGGGCTATACGACCGGTACGGTTCAAGTGCAGGTTGACCACCGCGCTTATAAAAACGCGCAATATCTCCCGATCGACTGGACGCTCGCCTATCCGGAGATTTCCTACAAGGACGGTGCGTACGTGCTCACGACCCGCTTCGAAACCAACCGGACGACGTTTGCGATCGACAAACGGACACTTGACGATTACTTTACAAAGAAATGATCCTTATCGAAACCGAACGGCTGATCGTCCGCGAGCTCGACGCCGAGCTCGACGCGGCATTCATATTCGATCTTTTGAACCAGCCGTCGTTCATCAAATATATCGGCGACCGCGGCGTTCGTTCGGTCGGCGAGGCCGCGGATTTTATCGAGAACCGCTATCGTCAGAGCTATCGCGACAACGGGTACGGACTCTACGCCGTAGATCTCAAAACCGATTTCCCAAATCCGAATTCCCAGATCGGCATTTGCGGTTTTGTCCGCCGTTCAGGACTCGACGGCCCGGACATCGGATTCGCCTTCCTTCCGCAGTTCGAACGGCAAGGTTTCGCGATCGAATCGGCGCGGGAAATGATGAAATACGGCGAGAGTGTGTTGGGGTTCGACGAAGTTTTCGCGATCACGACGCTCGGTAACACGCCGTCGATCCGGCTGCTCGAAAAACTCGGATTCGTGTTCGAGCGGATCGTGAAAATGCCCGGCGGCGACGAAGATCTGCGTTTGTTCAGCTTCCGAAAGCCCGGCGCTCAACTTTCCTGACAATAATGTTCGGCGATCTTCGTGATCTCATTGTTCTCGCCGATCAATATCAAAACATCGCCCTTTTTGATGATCTCGTCGTCGTGCGGAATGAGCGTCGGTTTTTCACTTTCCTTGTGTTGGATCGCGACGATCTGGACGTTCATCGTTTCAAGATCGGCGACGCGCTTTCCGATCGCCCGCGGCGTGGCGAGCATCGAAACCACCGAATACCCGGAGATCATCGGCAGAAAATCAATGACGTTGTTGAGGCTCAGGCGTGTCGCGAGGCGGATCGCCGACTCCTCTTCCGGATGGATGAACTCCGATACGCCGATCGCCTTCAGGATCTTCGCATGATCGGCCGAAAGTGCCTTGACCGAGGTGTACACGACGCCGATCTCGATCAAATGCAGCGCAACGAGCGTGATCACGTCCATGCGTTCGCCGAGGCTGACGATCGCGACGTCGACGTCTTCGAGTCCGAGCGATTGCAGCGCCCGTTTGTCGGTGGCGTCCGCATGGATCGCCTGCGTCGAGAATTCGGCAGCGTCCTGGATCGCGTCCTTGTCGTTGTCGACGACGATGACGTCAGCACCGGCTTCAAAAAGCTTCCGCGCGACCGTCGATCCGAAATGTCCGATTCCGATAACTGCGAATCTTTTCATAGACTTAAGGATTTAAGGTTCAAAATTCAATATTCAAGTGGTTCGAAATTCAACTTCACTGTGATTCCGACTACGGTCTACTGCTTACGTTCTACATTCTTGAATCTTGAATCTTGAATTTCGAATTTTATCCAATCATCACATTTTCTTCCGCGTACGTGAACTTCGCCGGCGCTGAGCGCAGGCTGATCGCGAGCGCAAGCGTGATGGCGCCGACGCGTCCGACGAACATCAGAAAGATCAAAACGAGCTTGCCGGCCGTCGAAACGTGCGGCGTGAAGTCGAGCGACAATCCGACAGTTCCGAACGCGGAGATCGTCTCGAAAACCACCGGAAGAAGCATTTTCTGACTCTCTGCGGCAGTCATCCCGCCGGTTTCAGTGAACATCAGCACGAGAACGCCGATCAGAACGGTCGTTGCCGACGCGACAACGACCGCCGTCGCCTTGTCGACCGACGTCTGCGGGATCGTTCGGTTCCAAAGATCGAGATGCGGCTTTCCGCGAAATCGCGCAAAAGTGTACGCAACGAGCAATCCGAAGGTCGTCGTTTTGATCCCGCCGCCGGTCGAACCCGGACTGGCGCCGATGAACATCAGGATCGTGAGCACGAAACACGTTGCTCCGCCGAACGTCCCCATCGGGACGGTGCTGAACCCCGACGTGCGCGGAACGACCGAGAAGAAGTACGCGTTCAGAAGAGCGTTTGCCGACGTCATTTCCGCAAACGCGCCGTTGCGCTCGAGAATGTAGATCGCGACCGTTCCGACGATGATCAGGGCAATCGTCGTGATCAGTGTCAGACGCGTCTGAACACCGATCCGAAAGCGGCCCGTTCGGTCTGCAATCCGATGGCGGACGAATTCCTTCAGTTCGAAGACCACGAGAAAGCCGAGTCCGCCGAGAATGATCAGGCCCGAGACGATCGCGAGCACGAAGTAATCTGATCTGAAATCCTCAAGGCTGTTTCGGAACAATGTGAGAGAACCGTTCGTGAACGCGGAAACCGAATGAAAAACCGCCATCCAAAGGGTTTGTCCGAATCCGGAGAATCGCGAAGTCGCGCTCCAGTAAATGGTCAGCAGAGCCGCGCCGACAGCTTCCGAGATGAACGTGAAAGCGAGGACGAGTCCGAGAATCCGTTTGATCGGCGTCGACGCGTTCGGCAGGAAATTGTCCTGAACCGTGAGGCGTTCGGTGATCGACATCCGTTCGCCGAGCCAGACGTAGAGCGTCGTCGTGAAGGTCATCAGTCCCAGTCCGCCGAGTTGCATCAGCGCGAGCAGGACGATCTGACCAAACAGCGAAAGATCCTCGTTGACGACCACCGGTGAAAGACCGGTGACGCAGACGGCCGAGGTTGCGAGAAAGAATGCGTCGATCGCATGGCCGCGGCTCGGGTCGGTCCACGCCCACGGCGTGAGCAGAGCGATGGTGCCGAGCGCGATGAGGATCGCGAAACTCGTGACCGTCACGCGGGTCGGCGTGAAGAATTGTCGGAAAAAGGCTTTCAAGTAAAAAGTGAAAAAGTAAAAAGTAAAAAATCCGAGCGATCTGACTTTTACTTTTTACCTTCTCTTTTTTTACTTTTCAAGGAGCTCCCGAACCGCGCGGTCGAGCTGCGAATCCTTGCCGGTCAGCGTTTCGCCGATCGGCCGCGTGACCGGCGCGTCCACCGGTCGCGGATTGAGCTCCATATCCTTGCCGTCGCTGCCGAGCACGAGCTGGCGCGGCAATCTGACGGTCGTCCCGTCAAAAAGTCCGGCGCCCCAGGTATAGATGATCCAGCCGGCGGTCGGCTCGCCGACGACCTTTCCGAGTTTCAGCGCGCGGAAACCTTCGGTCAAATCCTCGGCGTCCGAGAGTGAATGCTGGTTCGTTATCAGCACGACCGGCCGTTCGAGGGCGCGTTGGCCGAGCGCCGACCGCGACGGCACGTTCCAAAGTCCGCGTTCGCGCATCGTCAGGTAGCCCTTGCGCGCGAGGATGTCGATCACGTACGGATTGATGAAGCCGCCGTTGTTGTTGCGGATGTCGATAACGACGCCTTGTTTCGACTGATTCTCGGCGTCGAGATCGACATAAAGCTGCGCCAGCGTTCCCGATCCCATGTCGGGCAAATGCACGTAACCCAGTTTTCCGCCGCTGATCTTGTCGACATACGCACGGTTCGCTTCGACCCATTGCCGGTAAAGCAGGTTCTTCTCGGCGCCGGTCGAAACGGGTTTGACGACGATTTCGCGTTTGTCGGATCCGTCGGCCTTCGACGCGATCGAGAGCGGAACGCGCTTTCCGACGCGGTTTTCGAGGATCTCGTCGAGGTTCGTTTTATTCGTGATCGGCGTTCCGTCGACTGCAAACAAATAGTCGCCGACGTTGATCCCGCCGGCGACGGCCGCCGGTCCGAGAGTGATCACTTCGGTGATCTTGAGTCGGCCGTTCGATTCGTACTCGGCACGGTCGAAGCGTAGCCCGAGCTTTCCGACGGGCGCGGCCTGGAATCCGGATCCGCCGAAAACGCCGAGGTGCGAGGCGTTCAGTTCGCCGACCATGAGCGACATCAGTCGCCGCACTTCGTCAGTCGTTTTCGCGTCGCGGATCATCGGTTCATACGTCGCGTAAACCGCGTTCCAGTCGGCTCCGTGGTACTTGTCGTCGTAAAAATGATCGCGCAGGTAGCGCCAGCCTTGTTTGAAGATCTCGACCGTTTCATCGGCGAAATTGACGTTGAGATCGATCGAAATATTCACCGGTTTGATCTCGCGACGATCGAGATTGAGGCTGTTGATCCGGCCGTTTTCGATGTAATAGACCTCTTTCGAATCGGGCGAAAATCGCGCGTTTCCTTTGAATCCCGAGGTCGACGTAAGTTGCCTCGCCGACGTGTCGGTCGCGAGTTCGTCGAGATTGATCGCGTAAAGATTGAACTGGCCTTCGGCCGATGCGGTCACGAGCAGCGTCTTGCCGTCCGGGCTGATCGCCTGTTCGTTGACGCTGACGCCGGTCCGCAGAATGCTCAGGCGGCGGCGGATGTCGTCAAACACGATCTCGGTCTTTTTGGCTTCCTCCTTTTTGTCGGCTGCAGGCGACGGTGAGGGCGTCGGCGTCGGAGTTTGGGCCGGCGTCGCGGACGGGACCGGCGGTGTCTTGTCCTTCGGGTTTTCCTGCTTGAAAAGGTCGCGGAACTGGTCCTCGCGGAACCTCGGCGACTTGAGTTTCAGATCAACGCGCGCGACGAATCCGTCTTCCGTCCGCTGCGACGTATCGAACATCAAATACGATCCGTCCGGGCTCCATGAAAGCGACCCCGCGTTCGAGTTCGCGAGAAAACTCACCGGCTTTGCGCCGCCACCGGCGATCGAGGCGACCGCGACGTTCGTGTACGAGCGATTCTCGGGTGCATACGTCAGAAACGCGATCCATTTGCTGTCTGGCGACCATGCCATCGAATTGTTTCCGACGAGCGGCGGAAGATCAGTGTAGATCTTTGCGATCTCGCGTTCCTGTTTCTTCTCGACGTCGTAAACAAACACCGCGCGGCCATTGCGTATGAATGCGATGTTCTTCCCGTCCGGCGAAAACAAGGCGGCGTAGTCTTTGTTTGTGCCTTTCGTGATCTGCGATTCCGAATCGGTGCCGAAGTCGTACTGAAACAGTTCCATCGATCCGTTCCGTTCGGACGAATAGACGACCTTGCGGCTGTCTCCCGACCAGGCGACATAAGACTCCGGTGCCGCGGTCTTCGACAGCCGGACCGCCTCGCCGCCTTCTTTCGACGATGCCGCGTAAACCTCGCCGTGAGCGACGAGCGCGACCTTCTTTCCGTCAGGCGAAAGCGCGAATTCGCGGATCTGCGTCGAAAGCGTCAGGCGATCGGCGATCGATGCGACCGGCGCCCCGCGAAGCGCGATGTTCAATTCAGTCGGACGGCCGCCGTCGGCGTCCATTTTCCAGATCTTGAAATTGCGCTCGAAGACTATCTCCTTGCCGTCGTACGAAAGGTTCATGAAGAGCACGCGGCCGTCGGTGAAGTTCGTCAATTGTTTTGCTTGGCCGCCACGCGGGCGCGTCCAGACGTTCTGCGCGCCGCTGCGGTCCGAAACGTAGAAGATCCGCGATCCGTCTGCCGTCGCCGCGACCCAAAGCTGCTTGGCGCCGCGCGGCTCAAGTTGGGTGTACGATTCGCCCGTCTTCTGCCAGATCTCGGTTTCGTCGATGTGACTGCGTCCTTTGCGCCACCATTGCGAGTTTGAGATCCCGCGGGCCGAAAAGATGATCGAACCGTCGTCCAGATTCGTCGACCAGAATTCGTTTGTGTAGCGGTCGGATGAAACCAGCTGCGGCGTTCCGCCATCGGCCGAAACGCGCATGATATCGTTCATTCCGGAGATGTCTTTGCTTGTCGAACTGAAATAGATCCAACGGCCGTCGCGTGACCAGCCGTCGAGCGATTCGCCGGCGTCATCGAACGTCAGACGCCGGAGATCGCTCGTGCCGAGATCGAGAATGTAGATGTCGCCGTTGCCGGTGCGGTTCGAAACGAACGCCAGCCGCCGGCCGTCGGGCGAATAGATCGGACGCGACTCCGTCGCGGCATGCGAAACGAGAAGCGATGCCGTTCCGCCGGTCGCCGGAACAGTCCAGATATCGCCGCCCGAAACAAAGGCGATCTCTTTCCGGTCGGGTGATAGGGAAGGCTCCGACAGATACGGAGACGCGAACAAGTTCAGTGCGAACAGAAATACGGCAAACGGGAAGATCACAATTCTCATATTTTTCCTGCGGTTTCGGCGCCGGTCGGCGCGAATTGAATTAGAACGTTCTGAATACGGACTCGGGGCGAAAAAAGTTATCCCTCATGGACGGGCGCGACAACCGATCATGAACGTCGGGCATCCTTTGAGCATAAGGAGCGTTAATCGATGAAAATCAAGATAATTCTCGCAGTGCTCACCATCGCGACCTCCGTTCCGGTTCTTGCCGCCCCGGACGAGGTCGAACAGATCGCAAATTACCGATCCTGGCGATTGATGAACCCGCAGCCGATCGTCGCCCGCTCGGCGTCGTTTTTGACCAACGAACCTGAATTCAGGCCCGATCTTTCCGCCGTCGGCGGCTGAACGACCATTGCCATGAATCTCCCGGTTCGGGAGACGGAGCGCAAAGATCTGGTTCAGTATGTTTCCATTCTCGGACGGATGACAAAGCGTTTGTTCGATCCGGACGAGTCCGATGAAAAGCCTATCGAGTCGATGTTGAAACCGGTTCACGAGGATCGCTACGGATTTGTTTACGCGAACGATGTCGCGTCGGGCCAGATGGAAGTCGAGAAGCCATTGTTTCCCGAGGGATCGATCATCGTTCGTGAGAGCAAGGTCAGAGCCGATTCGCCGTCGGCTGAAAAGGTGATCGCGATGGTGAAACATGCCCGCGGGTTCAGCAAGGAAACAGGCGACTGGGAATTTCTTAGTTTCGACGGCGATTTGAACCTGCTCGCCCGCGCGACGAAGAGCGACTGCGCGACGTGCCACCGACGTGCCGAATCGACCGACCGCGTGTTCCGGGGTTACCGGCCCTAAACGTCCTAATTTCACGACAATGAAGATCCTCGTTTCAATCGCACTGCTTCTGTTCGCTTGCTTGCCGGTCGCGGCGCAGTTGGAAAGCGTCGAGTCGATCACGATCCGATCGGCAGGACCTGAAGGAAAGAGCGGGACGATTGAGATCAAACGCGACGGGCGCGGATTTCGATTGGATCGCGGCGTTGTTTCCGAGATCTACGTCAGAATGCTCCTCGATCAGATCGAGATCCGAACGTCGCCGTCGCCTGAATCGGCGGGCGTGACAAAGGAATGGCTCGAGAATCGTGTCGAGACGTACATGCCGGAATTCTTCAAAAAGTTTGGTTCTCCTGCCGAGAAGGAGTTGTGGGAGAAGTCGTTTACCGACCTCGAACTCGTCGGAAAGATCTTCCCGCGCGTATTCACCGGCGGCGGATCAGAGCGCTCGCGCGAACCGGTCGAAGAGTTGCTGGATCCGCCCGTCAACAAGTCGCGAAGCGACGGCATCCACATAGCCGTGGGCGTCAGCCCACGGAACGCAGGCTAAGGATTCCCGGAGTCGCGTCAGCGACGACCTCATCCGAACACGTATTTTTCGTCGACAAGTTCGATTTCATTCAACCGCAGCAATTCGAGATACTCCTCCTCAAACGACAACTTCTGATGGTGAAGGCGTTGGTTCCGGATGTAATCGACTACCTGCCCTGTCGCTGATTTGCTCACCGAGAAGATCGCATATCCGTCCTGCCAAGCAAACGAACGCAGTTTCCTGAACTTCTCGTGAACGTAGCGCGACGAATTTGATTTCATTCTTTGAACGACTTCGCTCGGCGCGTACTTTGGCGGGACACGGACGAGAGCATGGATGTGATCCTCGATCCCGCCGATCTGGATCGGCTGGCATCCGATGCCCTTCGCGATCGCTCCGATCTCCTGCCAGATGAGCTCTTCAAGTTCCTGATGCAACCATTTCTGTCTGAGTTTCGTGCTGAAAACGATGTGAAAAAAGAGTGATGAGTATGTGTTGGCCATGCCGCCAATTTAGCAAGAGCCGTGTGGAGGGTCTTGAAGAGAGATTAATTCTTCTTGCTTCGTCGTCGCTGACGCGACTCCCGAATCTTCTGGGCGTCGAACCGTGGGCTTACGCCCACGGCTATGCGGGTGCCGTCGCTTCGCGACTTATTGACGGGGGAAAGGCGGTGAGCAGATTTCGCGTTGGGGAGGATCAAATCCGCAATTCGAAATCGCGATTCCCAAATGCATCCTTGGTTCCGTCGCTTCGCGACCTGTTGGTGTTCGGATCAATGGTTGAGCCAATCGTGACGGTTTCGGCCGAACGTCAAATCCTCAATCAAAATCCGAATTCCCAAATCCCACATCCCAAATGCGACGTCGCTGACGCGACTCCGAATATCTCATCGACGGTTTTCCGTGGGCTTACGCCCACGGCTATGTGGGTGCCGTCGCTTCGCGACTTGTTGACGGGCGGATCCCATGATCAACAATTTTGGAACGTTGCGTCGACATCCGGAACACACAAAATCCGCAATCCGAAATCGCTATTCCCAAATGCGCGGTCGCTGACGCGACTTCCGAATCTTTGTTCCGACGTTCCGTGGACTGACGTCCACTGCTATGCGGGTGCCGTCGCTTCGCGACTTGTTGACGGGCAAATGCAATATTGAGCGGATTTCGCGTTGGGGAGGATCAAATCCGCATTCCCACCTCCGAATTCCCACTTGCGACGTCGCTTCGCGACTTCTTGACGGGCGGATCAATGGTTGAGCCAATCGTGACGGTTTTCGGTCGAACGTCAAATCCGAAATATCCGAAATCCCAAATCCGAATTCCCAAATCCGAATTCCCACATCCCACATCCCACATCCCACATCCCACATCCCAAATGATCCTTGTTGAATTACTTGCTGTCGGCGGTGAAGACCCGCGAGCCGAAGTCGGCAGGATTTCTGATAATAAAGCGAGACGGCGTGATGTCTTTCGTGATCTCGACGCTGTTCGCTTCGAGCGTCGTTCCGATCGCCCGCTGGAAGTTGGAGATCGCTTTGTTCAGATCCGTCTGCGCCTGAAGCTCGCGGCCGCGCGCGTCGATCAGATCCTTTTGCCGCTGAAAGACGAGAAAAACCGTCGTTGTTCCCGCCTTGAACTGGCGCTCCTCGCTGTCGAAAAGCTGCTCCGCCGACGATCTTGTCGCCGCCGCCGCCTGAAGCCGCGCTTCGGCGGAACGCAGTGACTGCAGGGCATTGCGGACATCGGCCTCGATCGCCTGTTCGATCTGCGCCGTCGAGGTCTCGATCTGGCTTCCTTCGACCAGCGTCCGTCCAAGGTTCGCCCGCGCGATCCGGTTTCCGAACGGCAGCGTGATCGTCAATCCGACACGGTATGTCGGGTAATCCTGCTGGACGAGATTTCCGAGCGAGTTGAAGTATCCGCCGATCAGATTGTCGGGAACGCGACTCAGGCCGGTCGACGGGTTGATCGACGCGGCGGTCGTCGCGCCGGCCAGTCCGCTCGAAGTATACGTGCCGGTCAGATCGACCTGCGGTTTCGTCTGATCGCGATAGTAACGTTCGTTGATCTTGTTGATCTCGGCCGAGGTCTTCAGCTGCGCGATCTCCTGGCGGTTCGAAAGGGCGGTATCGACGGCTTTCTCGAGCGGCACGCGCGGGACGTCGAGTTCGATCGGTGAGACGGGGACCAGCGCCCGCGACCAGATATCATTTCCGCGGTTCGGAAGCATCAGCGTTTTCAGTCGGTTCTCGGCCGCCGTGACGACCTCCTGCGCCGAGTAAACGCCCTGTTCGAACGTCGTGATCTGCGCGTTCGTCGCGACGAGATCGATCGGTGCAAGGACGCCTTTCGCGACGAGCCGCTGGTTGCTCTCGAGCTGGACCCTGGCCTGTTTGACGGCGTCGATCTGTACCTGCAGGTTCCGCAGCGCGTACGCGAGGTCCCAGTACGCCTGCTCGACGCCGGCTATGACCTCGACGGCCTTCTGCCGGAACTGCTGGTCGGTGATGCTCAGCGATTTCTTGGCGATCTCGATCGTCCGGCGGTTGTTGTCGATCCGCCGGCCGCGCATCAGCGGCTGGACGTAAACGAACGACAGGGCAGTCGGAAATTGCGGATTGAGCGTCGCGTTCAGATTCGATGTGTTTGTGCGCGACGACGTGAACCCGAAATTGTACGAACCGCCGCCGCGCCGTGTGAGACCCGAGATGCCGGCCGTACTGGTCAGCGTCGAGTTTGTCACCGCGCCGTTGACCGCGCCGCCGATAACCGACGCGGTCGGCGTTGTCCGGCGTTCAAAGAAGCTGTCCGACACAAACGCCGGCGCATAGACCCCGTCCGCGCCGCGCAGATTGAATTCGGCGATCTCGACGTCCTTTTTCGCGGTTTCGATGTCGTTGTTGTTTTGCAGCGCAAGCTTGATCGCGTCGTTCAGCGAAAGCGGAAGCTGGTTCGCGACGTCGACGCCG
>JAKOSS010000437.1 GCA_029777145.1 Acidobacteriota bacterium
ACGGCAAAGCAATGGCAGCGTTGCGTTCGGCAAAGCCGCTCAGCGCCGCCGCGAAAGCGATCTCAGAAAAGGTCGGCCGGCGTTGGATCGAATCGACGTTCAACGGCGTCCGGCTCAGTGAAAAGCAGTTGCCTCGCGTTTATCACCAGGCGGTCAAGGCAGCCCGAATTCTCGGAATGTCGCACATGCCCGACGTCTACGTCTCGGGCGACGTCATGTGGGACTGCCGCACCTACGGCACCGACAAGGACGCGTTCATCGTCATCGGAACGGCGCTCCTGACAAACTTCAAAGGTCCCGAACTGCTCTTTCTTTTCGCCCGCGAAATGGGCCATTGCCGCGCCGGTCACGCGCTGTGGAAGACGGTCATCAAGTTCCTGATCGGCGAACAGGGGCCGCGAAAAGGCGTCCTCGCTGGCGGAATTTTCAACGTCCTGAGCCCGACCGCATTGATCGAAGGCGCGATCGAAGTTCCGTTGCTCGCATGGGCGCGCCAGGCCGAGATCACGGCCGATCGCGCGGGAATGCTCGCCGTCGGCGACGAAGAACTCGCCCGGCGCGTGCTCTTGTCCTGGTCGCTCCGCTCGCCCTTCCTTTATAAGCAGATCAGCGTCGAAGCATGGCTCGAGCAGCAAGCCGAGTCCGACGACGACTATACAAAACTCTCGGAGCTGATGACGTCGTCGACGCCGTACATCACGCGGCGGCTCAAACTGATGGACGAGTTCGCGCGCACGACCTATCTCAAACAATGGCGCGACCTGATCAATCAGTACGCGCCGCCGGTAACGGTCGAGATCCGCGCGCCGCAACCGGCGCCCGATGTCGTGCGCCTCAAATGCAAACACTGCCAGACGCCGATGCGTGTTCCGCGATCGGCACTCGAAGGAAAATCGGTCGTGTCGCTCAAATGTCCCGATCCGAAATGCGCCAAGACCACGGTTATCAGAAAGAACAAACCCGAGCCTGCGGCCAAGCCGGCGGCAGCCCCGGAGCGAACAGTGAGGAACGAAAGCTATGACGACTGAAAACGTAACGATCACCGAAACCGCTCCCGACGGAACCGAAACCAAGATCGAGATCACCCAAACCGGGCCCGACGACAATACGTCGATCGTCGACGAGGTCATCGAGGCGATCTTTGACACGGGCGCTGACGATGCCGCGGATCTTGACGATCTCGGCGATTACACCGTCGATGAACCCGATGCGTATGCGGACGATGACACCGAAAGCGATACGGACGTCGAGCCGGAGTATCTTGCGTCCGAGACCGAACCGGCTTCGGACTTTGATCCGGGCTACGTCGAGCCGGAGCCGGTCTCGGATTTCGATCCGGCGTTCGTCGCTCCGGAACCTGTCGCGGACGTTGAGCCGGAGCCCGAGGTGAATGCCGCCGACGCCGAGGCCGAAGCGGCCGAGCAGGCCGCCGCCGCCGAACAGGCCGCTCATGAACAGGCGGCGACCGAGGCTCAGGAGGCAGCCGACCAGTTCGTCAGCCAGGGCGATTACGGCGCGGCCGCCGATGCCCGCGAAGCAGCCGAAAACGAGGCGTGGGAAGCCGGCGATCAAAGCGTCCTCCACGGCTCATCTTCGACGGAGCTTGAGAACGCCGATGCGCGGCAGGATCAGGCCGAGTATTTTGAGCAGCAGGAAGCCTATCACGCCCAACAAGGCGACTACGAGGCGGCGCGAGAGGACGCACGAAACGCGGCCGACGAAACCGGTTGGGCGGATTTCAAGGCCGGCGGCGACGACCATACCGGTCAGGCCGACAAGGAAGCCGAGCAGATGGACTGGGCGGTTTGGGAAGAAGGAAACGCCGAATACCACGAAGAAAACGCCGAATGGTACGCGGCTCACGGCGATTTCGGCAACGCCGAGTCGAGCATGGACCTCGCAGGCGAGCATCAGGACGCAGCCGATTATCATGGCGATCTCGGCGAGCACGGCGGAGAATTCGCCGACTATGACGCGTCTTCTGACGTCTCGTCCGGCGGAAGTTACGACGCCCCCGAGATCGACACGACCGATTATTCGACGTCGGAGTGAGAGCATTGCGGATTCCAGATATTCCAAGATTCCAGGTATTCCAGATATTCCAGATCGAGTTGAGCCGGAATCTTGGAGATCTTGGAGATCTTGAAATCTGGAATCTTGAAATCTTGAAATCTTGGAATCTTGAAATCTTGAAATCTTGAAATCTTGAAATCTGGAATCTTGAAATCTTGAAATCTTGAAATCTTGAAATCTTGGAATCTTGGAATCTTGGAATCGAGGTTGCTTTATTTCGTTCTTTGACCGCTAAATCACACGAAATACCGCGAAGATGGCAAATTTGGCACGCCTAATAACTTGAAATTCACGCAACGGAATTATCCCGACGCCCTTGATCGAATTCTGAATTTTGGAATCCGAAGTCTGATTTTCGATCGCGCCTTGGGCGCCTGATGTGCGGCGATGCTCGGCATCGCCGTCGACCAATCGCTGACGGCCTGAGCGGCTACGCCGCGTCCCCACATGATCAACCTTCCGCTTGCTTCGGCGACGTGTTTTGTCGTCTACTATTTCCATCTGCAAAACGATTCTTGGCCGATTCGAAAGGCTTTTGTTTCGGACATCCGACTCCCGACCCAAGACTCGTAAGAACAACCGTTTGGAGGCACAAAATGAATACCCGAAGAATCTCGCTCGCAGCCGTTATCGTTCTGGTGCTGTCGATGATCGCCGTTGCGCAGACGACCCGTCGCCCGTTGCGGCTCGACGATCTTTTCCGGATCAAGAACGTCTCGGATCCGCAGCTCTCGCCCGACGGCGAATGGATCGCGTATGTCGTCTCGTCGGTCGATGAAAAGGCCGATAAATCGAGCTCCGACATTTGGATGGTGAGCTACGACGGCAAAACCGAGCGCCGCATCACGTTCACCGCCGCCGACAGCGAATCGCAGCCGCGTTGGAGCCCCGACGGAAAATATCTTTCGTTCGTCTCGTCGCGTCCGGGCCCGAACAAAGGCAGCCAGGTGTGGATCCTCGACCGGAGCGGCGGCGAGGCGCGCCAGTTGACGGAGATCAAGGGACGCCTTCAGGGTTACGAATGGTCGCCCGATTCGCAGCGTCTCGCGATGGTCATCGGCGATCCCGATCCGGACGCCGAAGCGCCCTCGGATCCTTCAAATTCCAAGGCGCCGAAGCCGATCGTTATCGACCGCTACAAGTTCAAACAGGACGTCCAAGGGTATTTGCGCTCGGGCCGCAAAAGCTACGTTTATCTCTATGACATTGCCGGGAAAAGCCTCGAACGTCTGACGAAAAGCAAGTTCGACGAAGCGTCCCCGGTGTGGTCGCCGGACGGCCGATCGATCGCGTTCACTTCGAACCGTTCGGCAGATCCCGACCGCGATCCCGGATTCCGGATCTACGTCGCCGAGGCGAAACCCGGCGCGACCGAAAAACAGGTGACGCCCGATTCGAGCCTCGGATCGCGCGGCCCGAAATGGAGTCCCGACGGCAAGCGGCTCGCGTTTCTCGAAACCGACGAGAAGAAATGGGGCGCTTACAGCATGAACTATCTCGCGATCGTGCCGGCCGACGGCAGTACCGCACCGGTGCGTCCGAAAGGCGCGCTCGATCTCGACCGCGGCGTTTCCGATCAGATGTGGAGCGAGGACGGACGATTCCTGCGGGTGTTCGTCACCGACAACCGTTCGGTCTATCCGGCCGAAGTGCCGGTTGACGGCGGAGCGGTCCGCCGGATGATGAACCCGCCGGTCGTGGTCGGTAATTTGGACGAAGCAAACGGCCGAATCGTCGCGCTCTCGGGCGGCGATTCGATGCCGAACGAGGTCTTTGCTCTCGAGAACGGAAAACTTCGCCAGTTGACGCACCAGAACGACGCGCTCTTCGCGCAGATCGAGATGCCGGCCACTGAAGAGGTCGATTTCAAGAGCAAGGACGGAACGACAGTCGGCGCGCTGCTGACGTATCCGACCGGCTATGTCAAAGGCACGCGCGTCCCGCTGTTGCTCAGGATCCACGGCGGTCCGAACGCCCAGGACCAACATTCGTTCAGCGCCGAACGCCAGCTCTTCGCCGCCAACGGGTATGCCGTTCTCGCCGTAAATTATCGCGGAAGTTCCGGTCGCGGACAGAAATTCTCGCGGGCGATCGCGGCAGACTGGGGCAATTACGAAGTTCAGGACCTGCTCGCCGGTGTCGATCACGTGATCGCGATGGGCGTCGCCGATCCGAACAAACTCGGCGTCGGCGGCTGGAGTTACGGCGGCATTCTGACCGACTACGTCATCGCCAGCGATACGCGCTTCAAGGGCGCGACGAGCGGCGCGGGAACGGCGTTCACCGTGTCTTACTACGGCGCCGACCAGTACATCATCCAGTACGACAACGAGATCGGTCCGCCGTGGGATCCGAAGGCGTGGGAAACGTATCAGAAGATGTCGTACCCGTTCCTGAAGGCAAACACGATCAAGACGCCGACGCTGTTTCTTGGCGGCGAAAAGGACTTCAACGTGCCGATCGCCGGCAGCGAACAGATGTACCAGGCCCTCAAGAGTCTCGGCATCGACACGCAATTGATCATCTATCCGAACGAGTTTCACGGGATCCAGCGCCCGAGCTATGTCCGCGACCGATACGAGCGCTATCTCGGCTGGTACGAAAAATACGTCCTTGGGAAGGCTCCGGAACCGAAACTCGCGATCGCGTCCTGGGAAGGAAAATGGCGCGGCGTGCTGAAGAACGTCCCCGCCAAACCGGACGCGCCGGTCGTCGAGGTCGAAATGGAGATCGGCGAGATCCCGACCCGCGACAACACGTGCGGTATGTGGAAAACGACGTATCGCGAGGCCGGCGTCGTCAAGCAGGTCAAGGATTACAAGCTTTGCCGCGGAACCGGCAAGGACGATCTTTATCTCGATGAGGGCAACGGCATCAAACTCACGGCACGCGTCTACGGCGACACGCTTGTGATCCCGTTCAAATACGACGAGATGCTGTTCGTCTCGACGATTCGGCTCCGCGGCGAGACGCTCGAGGACGAGATCGTCATTTCGGACGACAAACCGGCGGTCAAGGGAGCGCTGGCGCTGACACCGAAAAGCATCCAGCGGATCGAACTCAAACGCGTCCCGCGCGAGTGAGGCACGGATTCCAGGGATTCCCGGGATTCCAGAGATTCCGAGGATTTGTGGGATTTCAGGGATTCCAGAGATTCCAGGGATTCCAGAGATTCCAGAGATTTCAGAGATTCCAGAGATTTCAGGGATTTCAGGGATTCCAAGATTCCAAGGATTTCAGGGATTTCAAGGATTCCAGACATTCCAGAGATTTCAGGGATTTAAGGGATTCCAAGGATTTCAGGGATTCCGGAGAGTCTTTCGGAGTATTCGTCGAACTCCTATCCGTGAAGAACTCATCGCGGCGGCTTTCGCGACATTTCGCGTTGCTTCGAGGTTGGTTTTCGTTTTTGACCGCTAGATCAAGCGAAAAATCGCAAAAAAGTAAACTCGGAAATCTAAGTGTCCTTAATACTCGGGAGTCGTATTGTTCAAACCTCCAGTAATTCCCGGGGTTCCGGAGATCTCATTCGTGTTATTCGCGAAATTCGCGGCCAAAAAACGATTCGTCGCGAAGACTGGCCCACTCCCGACTGAAGACTCGCGACTCCCGCCGCGTAAACGCGGAACGCCAAACTCTGACCACCGACTCCCGACTCCCAACATAGCCGCGTAAACGCGGAACTCCAAACTCTTCCCACCGACCACCGACCACTGTCCACTGCACACCGTCTCTTGACTCAAATATTAGAAAGCGCTATTGTTACGATAAATATTTCTAATGTTTCAGCTGGATGAATCGCGCGTCGCCGCGGCCCGTTGCCGCCCCGGCACATTGTTCACGTCGCTCGGCGCTTGATTCCGGCAAACCGGCGAAATTGCGAGTCACCGGCTCGCGTCCCACGATTTTGTTCTCCTGCGACTTGTCGGCGCTCCGACGGCGAAAAAGCCGCTGAATCCCCCGGAGTGAGCACGCTTTTCCGCTCCTCTTTCGGCGCGACGGTGACCCGCGCGCGCCAGGTTGCCTTCGCAGCCAAAGGAGAAACCAATGAGATACATCTTAGGAACTCTGATCCTGATCATTTCGACGATCGGCGTCGCGTTCGGCGACTGCACGGAAGCCGAAAAATCATCGCTCGAAGCGATGGATCGCGCGTGGGCCGCGGCCAACGAGAAAGGAGATCGCGCGGCGCTCACGAACATTCTTGCCGACGACTACATGGCGATGCCCGGCATGCTCGACAAGAAGACCACGATCGACAATTCGATGGCCGCCTTTGAACGCGAGAAAACGAGCACGGAGCCGAAGGACGAAATTTCGTACGATCGCTATTCGATCTCCTGCGCGGGAAATACGGCGACGATGATCCATCGCAGCATCATCAAAACGATGAATCCCTCGACCGGAAAACCCGAAACGCTTTGGTTCCGGAGCATCCACGTGTTTTCAAACCGTGGCGGAAAATGGCAGGTGGTCAGCACAACCGGCAATGAGATGGACGACTCGATGACCATCGCCTACCTCGAGCAGGATTGGAACGACGCGAATCTGAAGCGCGACAAGGCTTGGTTCGAGAAATACTACGCGCCGGATTTCGTCGGCCTCAGTTCACAGACGGGAAAATTCTCCGGCAAATCCGACGACATCATGGACACGGTCAACGACAAGTCCACGATCGAACTGACCGAAACGACCGGACTGTCGATCAATGTCGACCGCAACATTGCGATCGCTACCGGAACCTATCGCTGGAAGGGGAAGGACGAAAAAGGCGTCGCCTACGATCACAAGATCCATTTCATCGACACTTGGGTAAAACGAAACGGACAGTGGATGGCCCTCGCCTCGGCCGGCTCGGTGATCAGATAGCGGATCGTGGCGCACAGTTTGATTGCAAAGGGTTCTTCGTGAGCCCTTTTTGATTTCGGTCCGGCCGCTGATCGGAGGCAAAACTCGTTGACGGCACATGGCATCTGACTGTATATTTCTCACAATTTCCGAATAATCCCGGATGACGCATCGGAAGATTTTGCCGGCGAATCTTCGCATTGAACGCGATAAATATCGGGCCCTGATCTGTAACTTTGAACGGATCGCCCGACGCCCGACGCATGCGACCTGATGGCGGTTTTTGATTTGCGTCAATTCGCGGGTAATTTTCATTATTGCTTAATCCGGGATAAGTCAGGCTTCCGCGAAGTACCCGTATGAAAAATCTGAACTCTCGTCCTGCAGTCGCATTCCTTTTGTTTTTCGGTCTGCTGTTGCCCACGTTCGTCTTCGGGCAACGATCGCCGGCGCCAATCAAGGCAGCGCCGATTCCCGCGAAGAGCGACCGCGTGCCCGAGGGCTGTGCCGACGGTTGGGACTCGAATTTCACGATCAACGGGGCGAATGGTGACGTCCGGGCGATCGTCCCGGATGGTTTGGGCAACATCTACGTCGGCGGAAGTTTCACGGCAATCAACAGCATTGCGACACGCGGAATCGCAAAATGGGACGGAACAACCTGGTCGGAAGTCGGCGGCGGTGTTGCGGGCGGCAACGTTCTTGCGATCACGGTCTCCGGGACTGACGTCTATATCGGCGGCGGATTCACGTCGGCCGGCGGCGTTCCGGTCAACAAGGTCGCCAAGTGGAACGGCACGTCGTGGTCGGCGATGGGTGCCGGTCTCGGCGGCAGTTTCCTCGAAAATGTATACGCTCTCACAACTTCGGGCGGCGACGTGATCGCGGGCGGAACATTCACCGCCGCGAGCGGCTATCAGGATCGCGTTGCTCGTTGGGACGGCAACTCGTGGACCGGATTGGGAACCGGAATGGACAGCGACGTCCTCGCACTTTCGGCCTCAGGAAACAACATCTATGCGGCAGGGAGATTCAGTACCGCCGGCGGCGTCCCGGCAACTCGGGTTGCGATGTGGAACGGGACCGCGTGGCAGGCGATGGGGTCAGGACTTGGCGGGCACCTCCATGCGATCGCGATCATCGGAACCGACGTTTATGTCGGCGGAGGATTTGGATTCGCCGGCGGCAACAACATCGCCAGATGGGACGGGACCAATTGGAATGGTGTTGGCGGCGGGACCGGAGACGCACAGATCGGATTCACGCCCGTGCTCTCGTTGGCTGTATCCGGAACTGATCTTTATGTCGGCGGAGCCTTTTTGAGCGCCGGCGGATCGTCGAGCAACAGCCGCATCGCCAAGTGGAACGGCAGCCAGTGGAGCGCGCTCGGCAGCGGCACCGGAGGTTCGGGAACGTCTGTGCAAGCGCTCGGCGTCTTGAACGGAACCTTGATCGCCGGCGGCGACTTCACGACGGCCGGCGGAATTCCGGCGAACGGAATCGCCAAATGGAACACCGTCTCGTGGTCCGCCTTCACCGGGAATGCGATATCCAGCCAGGCCTATGCCGTCGCGTCATCCGGAACCGACGTCTATGTCGGCGGCAATTTCACCGGTGCCGGCACCTTGACGGTTAATCGGATCGCAAAATGGAACGGATCCGATTGGTCGGCGCTCGGAAGCGGGACCTCGGGAATCGTCAACGTGATCGCGACCGCCGGTAACGATGTTTATGTCGGCGGAACATTCGTCACCGCCGGCGGGCTGACGGTAAACAACATCGGCAAATGGAACGGAACAAGTTGGTCCGCGCTCGGATCCGGAGTCAACGGCCCGGTCCGCGCGATCAAGATCGTCGGTGAAGACGTGTACGTCGGCGGCAACTTCACGAACGCCGGCGGCGTTTCCGCGAATCGCATCGCGAAGTGGAACGGCACATCTTGGAGCGGCCTCGATTCGGGCATAATTCCGAGCGGAGTGACGGCGATCGAGTCTCTTGGAACGGATCTATACGTCGGAGCCGAGTACACGACGGTCGACGGCCCGAATTTCTTCCTCAAATACGACGGAACGGCTTGGACACCGCTCGGAGCCGGAATGACCTTCGGCGGCGTGACTTCGCTCGCCGTCTCGGGGAACGACATTTACGTCGCCGGCGGATTCGTGGCCGTGGGCGGAATTTCCGCCGTGCGGGTTGCCAAATGGGACGGCACCAACTGGTCGGCGCTCGGTTCAGGCGCACCGGGAAACTCGAACGTCATTCGGGTCGCGGCAGAGGGCACGGACATTATCGCCGCGGGTGATTTCACGCTGGCGAACGGCGGTCCGGGCGACCGCATCGCCCGTTGGAACGGATCTTCCTGGTCACAATTCGGAACGGGCTTGAGCGGAACGGCGACGGCGTTGGCGGCCGCAGGCGGCGCAGTTTACGTCGGCGGCGATTTCGCGACCGCAGGTTGTTCCTATTCACCGTATTTCGCCCGCTGGCGCGGATCCAGATGGCTCGGTTCAAACGGTTCCGACTGGCATACGGCCGCGAACTGGTCAGACAATTCCGTCCCGTCATCCGGGTCCGGAGTGACGATCTCGGACAACGACGCGGCGATCACAACAGCCGACGTTACGGTCTCGGGACTGATCGTTTCCGGAAGAACTCTGACGATCGGGAGCGGACGCACGCTGACGGTCAACGGACGTTTGGATCTGCGGAACGCGACGGTTACCGGCGGCGGAACATTGATCGTCAATGGTCAGATGAGTTACGGCTCCGGATCGATTGGCGGGCTTTCGGCGTTGACCGTGAACGGCGATCTCTTGCTCGGCGGAATGATCAGCGGAATCGGCGGCGTGACGGTCGCGTCGTGCCGGCCGGGCGCGATCGCGGGCGGCGGAACGTCGATTTTCATCGATTCCCCGCTCACGCGCTGCGTCGGTTCGACGGGAACATTCCGATTCCCCGTCGGGTCGAACGGCGTCTATTCGCCGGTCGATGCATTTAACGTCAGCGGCAGCGGAAATCTTACCGTCGAACCGAAAACCGGGGCCTACGCCGGTGCGGCGACGGGACTTCCGGCGATCCGGCT
>JAKOSS010000438.1 GCA_029777145.1 Acidobacteriota bacterium
GGTCAGACGCGCTGCGGTTTCTGTTCCGTCGAATATCGCTGAGGGTCAGGGTCGCGATTCGACGAACGAGTTTTTGAGACATTTGGCGATCGCGTACGGTTCGTTGATGGAACTGGAAACGCAATTGATAATCGCAAGGCGATTGGACTATATCGACGAGGAAGCTGAGCGGAGGATTCTGAATTTTACCGCCGAAACAGGCCGTCTTGTCAACGGTTTGATGAAGGCGCTCCGCAAGCGTTCTGAATCGCGGCCGAGTGGTTTCGAATCGAGGCACTGATTAGTTGCTCAGTGCCCACGGCCAACTGCCAATCAACTTGAGGGACTGGGAAATTCTCAGTGCTTGCGGCCTTCTGACCACTGGCCACTGAAAAATTTGATAGAGACACGATGAAAATGCTCAGTGCTTGCGGTCGACTGACCACCGGCCACTGACCAATGATGAAACAATCAGTGTTTCGGCCTGCTGACCACTGGCCGCTGACCACTGATGAAACAATCAGTGTTTCGGCCTGCTGACCACTGGCCACTGACCACTGACCACTGCTATATGGAAATGACCATCCGCGACGCGCTGAATGCGGCGCTTCGTGAAGAACTAATCAGGGACGAGAACGTCTTCATCATGGGTGAAGAGGTTGCGGAATATGACGGCGCGTACAAGGTGACGCGTGGCCTGTGGAAGGAATTCGGTGACAAGCGCGTCGTCGACTCCCCGATCACCGAACTCGGTTTCGCCGGGCTCGGAGTCGGCGCGGCAATGGCCGGACTGCGACCCGTGATCGAGTTCATGACGTTCAACTTTTCGATCCTCGCGGCGGACCAGATCATCAATCACGCGGCGAAGATGCTCTATATGTCCGGCGGGCAGTTCAACATCCCGATCGTCTTCCGCGGACCGAACGGTTCGGCGTACCAGGTTTCGTCGCAGCACTCGCAGGCGCTCGAAGCTTTCTACGCCAACTTCCCCGGTCTCAAGGTCGTCATGCCGTCGACGGCGGCCGACGCGAAAGGCTTGTTGAAATCAGCGATCCGCGACGACAATCCCGTGATCTTCATGGAACAGGAAACGATGTACGGGATGAAGGGCGAAGTTCCCGACGATGAGGATTTCACGATCCCGCTCGGCGTCGCCGACGTCAAACGCGAAGGATCGGACTGCACGATCGTCGCCCGTTCGTTCACCGTCCCGCAGGCGCTCAAAGCAGCCGAGATCATGAAGGCCGAATACGACGTCTCGGTCGAGGTCGTCGATCCGCGCACGATCAAGCCGCTCGACATCGACACGATCGTCGCATCGGTCAAAAAGACGAACCGGCTCGTGATCGCCGAAGAATCGCACGCCTTTGCGTCGGTCGGCGCGGAAATCTCGCATCAGGTCGTCGAGAATGCGTTCGATTATCTGGACGCGCCGGTGAAGCGGGTTTCGACCGTCGAGGCGCCGATGCCGTACGCGCGCAACCTTGAGGTCGCGGCACTTCCGAGCGTCGAGAAGATCGTCGCTGCCGTGAAGGAAGTCTGCTATCTCTGATTTGGGACTTCGGATTTGGGATTGCGGATGTTGATTCTTGAATTTTGAATCTTGAATTTAGAATCTAGGGTTTTGATTTGGATAAGAAGTCGATCAAACGCGAATATCTGGAAACGCCGCGGCGGGCGGGAGCTTTTCAGATCCGCAACTCGCTGAACGGAAAGGTTTTCGTCGGATCGTCGACAAATCTCGACGGGATCCTCAACCGGTGCGAGTTTCAGCTTCGGGCCGGCGGACATCCGGTCCGTTCGATCCAAGCGGATTGGAACGCGCAGAACGGCGAAGGATTTGAGTTTTCGATTCTCGAAGAACTTTTCGAGCGTGAAAATCTCGATCACAAGAAGGAGCTCGAATTCCTCGAAGAACTTTGGATCGAGAATCTCGGATGCCTCGAACCGAACGGATACAACGAACGAAAGAAAACGCGTGAAGAGCGCTTGCGAATGATCGCCGCGAAAAACGCTGACGCGGGATCTAGAAAGTAGTTTTTGAAATTAGACGCGGGCGAGAGTCCGACCAAATTATGGCGAACAAAATTCTGATGCCGAAGCTTTCTCCGACGATGGAGGAAGGCCAGATCTCAAGATGGATCAAAGCCGAGGGCGATGCGATCGAACCGAACGAAACCATCGCCGAGGTCGATACCGACAAGGCGACGATGGAGATGACGTCGCTCGAGGGCGGAACATTGCTGAAGATCATTGTTCCCGCGGGCGACAACGCCAAGTTGGGACAAACGATCGGCATCATCGGCAACCCTGGTGAGGACATCTCGGCACTGCTTGCCGAAGCGTCGTCGAACGGTTCCA
>JAKOSS010000439.1 GCA_029777145.1 Acidobacteriota bacterium
ACACGCGGAATCGCGCTCCCGACCGAACACGGTTCGTGGGGATTTCTCTTCGAACCGCTCGTCGCCGGGCTGGCGATCGCTTTCTCGGTGCCGGCGCTCTTCATCGCCGTTGCCTACGTCGGCGCGCTCCTGATGCGCCAGCCGCTGAAGATCTACGTCGCCGATCGCATGGCCGGACGTGATCTTCCGCAAACGGCCGTCGCGCTGCGGTTCGTTTTGATCTTTGGCGCGGTGTACGCGTTTGGCGTCGCCGGCAGCCTGGCAACAGCCGAACTCAGGAGCTTCATCCCGATCTTATTGGTTGCGCCATTCGGCGTTTATCAGATCTACGCCGACGCGTCGCGCCAAAGCCGAAACGTCATCCCGGAACTGACCGGCGCAGTAACGATCTCGTCCTCGGCAGCGGTGATCGCGCTCGCTTCCGGACTCGCGCCGGAAACCGCGTACGCGCTCTGGCTCGTCTTCATCGCGCGGCTCATCCCGTCGATCATCTACGTGCGCAACCGACTCCGGCTCGAGAAAGGAAAGGACTTCATGTACGCGCTTCCTGTCGCCTTGCATGTCGTTGCGATCGCAGCGGTTGCGGTCCTGGCTGCTTATTCCCTGGTCCCGAAACTGCCGCTCGTGATGTTCGCGGCGCTGTTCGTCCGATCGGCGTGGGGATTGTCTGATTACCGGAAAAAAGTGAAGGCGATGCGGATCGGGGTGATGGAAGTGATCTTCGGCTCGCTGACTGCGATTTCGGTCATATTGGGGTATTATTTTCATGTATGACGATGCCCTCCAGCATCTACGGTCCGGTCAGTTCGTGGCGTCTCGGACGCTCGCTCGGCGTCGATGTACTGTGCGTCGATTCGATCTGCTCCTTTGAGTGCGTTTACTGCCAACTTGGAAAAATAAACCGCGTGACCACAGATCGCGCGGTTTTTGTTTCGACTGAGCAGATCATCTCCGACCTTCTCGCCTCAGACTGGAAATCGGCCGATGTCGTCACCTTCTCGGGAAGCGGCGAACCGACGCTCGCGGCCAATCTCGGCGATGTAATTGCTGAAATCAAACGAATTACTGAAAAGCCGGTGATCGTGTTGACTAACTCGACGCTGCTTGATCGGGCTGACGTCCGGGCGGAACTCGCCGGCGCGGACCGCGTTTTCTGCAAGCTCGACGCATGGTCCGAGGACACGCTTCGCCGCTTCGATCGGCCCGCTGCAGGAATCACGCTGAAGTCGATCGTCGACGGGATCGTCGAATTCCGCCGCTCGTTTCCCGGTTTCGTCGCCATCCAAACCATGCTGATGCGCATGCCGCACAACGACGAGATCACGGCGTTCGCCGAGATTCTCAAGCGGATCGGCCCGGACGAAGTCCAGCTAAACCTGCCGACGCGGCCGATCCCGCATGAATATTTCGTCGAAACGCGCGGCAACGAGGTCGAGTTCGACGAATCGTTCACGCGCCTCAAGACGATCGGAAAGGAAGAACTCGATTCAGTCGCCGAAGAACTGCGAAAATTGACGAATCTTGAGATTGTCGCACGCTAATCCAAAATCAAAAATCCAAAATCGGCTCATGCATAATATCGACCTCGACATCATGGAACTTACCCTCGATGTCATGAAATACGCGATCGGCCGGATCACCAACACACACCCGCCGCTCGGTTTTCCGATGCAGGAAGAAGAACTGTTGGCCACGATCGGTGAAACGATCACGCCGAAAGGCATCGGCGGCGAACGCGCGTTCGAGATGTTTCGGGAAACGCTGATCAAGTCCAGCGTCTCGATCGATCATCCGCGACACCTCGCATTCGTTCCGGCCTCGCCGACGCGCGCCGCGGTGATGTTCGATCTCGTAACTTCGGCGTCGAGCGTCCACGGAGCGTTCTGGCTCGAAGGCGCGGGCTGCATTTTCGCCGAGAATCAGGCGATGAAATGGCTGGTTTCGCTGACGGGTTTGCCGGACGGCGCGTTCGGAGTATTCACGTCCGGCGGCACGGCGGCGAATCTTTCGGCGATGGTCGCGGCGCGCGAGGCTTGGAGGGCGAAAGATCCATCGAAGCGATCGACCCGCGGCCTGATCCTCGCCGCGATCTCGGCGCATTCCTCGGTTCGTTCGATGGCGAAGGTCATCGACGCCGACATCATCTCGGTTCAAACCGAAGACAAATTCGATGCGGCACAATTGCGCGCGGCCCTCGATTCGCTTTCCCCGACCGATCGCGAACGTCTTTTCGCCGTCATCGCGACCGGCGGAACGACGAACGCGGGGATCGTCGACGACTTGGACGGGATCGGAAGGATCTGCCGCAGGGAAGGACTGTGGTACCACGTCGACGCGGCGTACGGCGGGGGCGCGCTGGCATCGCGACGTGTTCGGAAACTCTTCAAAGGCATCGAAAAGGCCGACTCGATCACGATCGATCCGCATAAATGGCTCTTTTCGCCGTACGATTGCGGCGCCGTGATCTACAGAAATCCGGAGCTTGCCCGCGCCGCGCATTCCCAGGAAGGTTCGTACCTCGACATCTTTTCCGATCCGGGTGCGAAGGGATTCAATCCGTCGGATTACCAGATCCAGTTGACGCGACGCGTTCGCGGATTGCCGCTTTGGTTCTCGCTCGCGATGCACGGCACCGACCGGTACGAAAAGGCGATCAACCGCGGGATCGAACTCGCCCAGATCGCCGGAAATCTGATCCGGCGTTCGCCGCATGCGCAGCTTGTGCGCGATCCGAGTCTTTCCTGTGTTCTTTTCCGGCGGATCGGCTGGAACGCGGAAAATTACCGCGATTGGACGTACCGGAATCACAAGTCCGGCTACGCGCTCGTCGCGCCGACAAAAGTCCGGCACGGTTCAGAAACCGAGACCGTCGCGCGGTTCTGTTTCATCAATCCGGACACGACCGAGGACGACATCGCCGGAATCCTTGAAACGATGAAATGAGTCGGTGGGCAGTGGGCAGTGGGCAGTGGGCAAATGACGATAGACGGAAGATCGGATGACGAGGTCTTCAATCTTGAATTTTGTTTCTTTAGTTTGATTCTTGGAGGATCTCGGAAGAATCGCGCCGTCCGAGCATTCAAGTCATTTAGCTCGGCGAAGTTACCTCTTTCGCGGTTTTTCGCGTGAATTTGCGGTCAAAGAAAGAGGATCCGACCGCGAAGGGACGCGAATCGTCGCGAAAAGCGACCGCGGTGGGTGATTCGCAAACTCGAGAGCATTTCAGATCCTAGTTCGGTGAATTCCCCTTCAGGCTCCTTGAATCTTGAATTTTGAATCTTTGAAAATCGAATTTTGAATCCTGAACTCCCGACTCGGGACCCAAAACTCACGATACATGGAGTAGAATTTACCTATGAAAGCCATTGTAAAAAGCAAAGCCGAAGTCGGTCTTTGGCTTGAAGACGTTCCCGAACCGAAGATCGGGATCAACGACGTTCTGATCCGCATGAAACGCACCGGAATCTGCGGTACGGACGTTCATATTTGGAACTGGGACGCATGGGCTCAATCGACGATAAAAGTCCCGACAATCCTCGGACATGAGCTCGTCGGAGAGATCGTCGAGGTCGGCTCGAACGTCAACGATTTTTACGTCGGCGACATCGTTTCGGTCGAGGGCCACCTGGTCTGCGGGCGCTGCCGCAACTGCATGGCCGGACGGCGTTTCAAGTGTGCCCATACGCTCGGATTCGGCGTCAACACCGACGGCGGATTTGCCGAGTACATGGCCGTGCCGATGACCAACATTTGGAAGCACGAACCCGGCATCGATCTTGACGTCGCGGCGATCTTCGATCCTTTCGGCAACGCGGTCCATACGGCGCTCGCGTTCGAGGTTTTCGGCGAAGACGTTCTTATCACCGGCGCCGGCCCGATCGGGATCATGGCGGCCGCTGTCGCGAAACATGCCGGCGCCCGTCACGTCGTCATCACCGACGTCAATCCGGCGCGCCTCGAATTGGCGAAGAAATTCGACGTCACGCTCGCGGTCGATGTCCGCGAGACCTCGATCGCCGACGTCCAGAAACAGCTCGGAATGAAAGAAGGATTCGATGTCGGCATGGAAATGTCCGGCAATCCGCAGGCGTTCCGCGACATGATCGCGAACATGACGCACGGCGGAAACATCGCGTTTCTCGGGATCCCGTCCGACGAGTTCGCGATCAACTGGAAGACGGTGATCTTCAACATGCTCACCGTCAAGGGAATTTACGGCCGCGAGATGTATGAGACTTGGTACCAGATGAACGTCCTCGTCGAGGGCGGGCTCGACATTTCGCCGGTCATCACGCACCGCTTCCATTACACCGAGTTCGAAAAGGGATTTGAGGCGATGCGGACCGGAAACAGCGGCAAAGTGGTCATGAACTGGACGGATGAATAGAACTTAAGTGGAGTGTTAGCAATGAGATACAAACAAAATTTGTTGCATATCGCACTGGCGGCCGCATTCGTCATCAGCTCGGTCGCAATTGCCAACGGACAGTCGGTAAAACGGGCCACGTGGCAGACGTCGGTCGATGACTCGCGACGCGGCGTCGTGACGCTGGGCGTCAGGGACAAATGGGGCACGATGGGATCGTTCACGGCAACATTCGTCGCGAAGATCGGTGCGAAGACGTTCCGCGGGAGAATGTCGTCGACGGGCGACGAGTGGGCCTACATCGATTTCCCGTCGCAGTTCAACGGAGGAACGCCGCCTGCCGGAACCTATACGATAACCTTTTACGTCAACGGGGTGGTGATCGGTCGCGACCGGTTTAGGTACCGATTGTGATTCGCACGTCACGAGGTTTGAGACAATGAAGGATATCCCCAGATTGAAGTTGGATAAGACGAAACTGAAGATCAGCAACGGATTCGAGGATTCCGTTGCAAGTGAAATCGACTACTGGCGTAAAGCATCAGTCAGAGAACGGCTTCAACAAATCGAACGGTTACGGCGACTTAACTATGGAACTAGAGCTACCGGAAGACTTCAAAGAGTTATTCAAATCATTGAATGCGAATAGTGTTAGGTATCTTTTGATCGGTGGTTATGCCGTTGGCGTTTACGGCTATCCCCGGGCGACGAATGATATCGATATTTTTGTTTCGGACGACCCCGAAAACGTCGAAAATCTTGTCAAAGCGCTGCGGGATTTCGGTTTTGGGGGATTTGATTTGAGCAAGCTTTTTGAAAGCAACCGGAGCCTGGTTGAACTTGGTGTTGAGCCGCTCAAAGTTCAAATCATGAACTTTGCCGACGGAATCGACTTTCAAAAGTCATAAGCGTCACGGAAGACCGTTGCGGTAGAGGATATTTCCATCTGTATCTTGAGCAAATCCGATCTCATCGCGAACAAGCAAAAGACCGGACGATTTAAGGACCTTGCCGACATTGAACAGCTCGAACAGCTTGGAGATTAGTAGGATTTACGATTATGTACGGAAAATTTCAGGAACAGATCACATCAACGATCGGCGAGATTCGCGACGCCGGGCTTTACAAGTCCGAACGCGTGATCGAATCGCCGCAGGAAGCGCATATCAAGGTCGCCGTCGGCGAAGTCCTGAACATGTGTGCGAACAATTATCTCGGACTTTCGGATCATCCGGATCTCGTCGCGGCCGCTCATAAAGCGCTCGATGAATGGGGTTACGGTCTTTCGTCGGTCCGCTTCATCTGCGGCACGCAGACGATCCACAAAGAGCTCGAGGAAAAGATCAGCGCCTTTTTGGGGATGGAGGACACGATTCTCTACACGTCGTGCTTCGACGCCAACGGCGGATTGTTCGAAACGCTCCTTTCCGAAGAGGACGCGATCATCTCGGACGAACTCAATCACGCGTCGATCATCGACGGCATCCGTCTCTGCAAGGCACAGCGCTGGCGTTACAAGAACGGCGACATGAACGACCTCGAGGAGAAACTGAAGGAAGCGAGCGGGACGCGCAACCGCCTGATCGCAACCGACGGCGTCTTCTCGATGGACGGCCACATCGCCAAACTTCCGGAGATCTGCGACCTCGCCGAAAAATATGACGCGATGGTGATGGTCGACGACTCGCACGCCGTCGGATTCATCGGCGCGCACGGCCGCGGAACGCCTGAACATCACGGTGTCATGGACCGTATCGACATCATCACGGGAACGCTCGGAAAAGCGCTCGGCGGCGCGTCGGGCGGTTACACGTCGGCAAAAAAGGAGATCGTCGATCTGCTTCGCCAGCGCTCGCGGCCGTATCTTTTCTCGAATTCGGTCGCGCCGCCGATCGTCGGGGCGTCGATCAAGGCGATCGACCTGCTGACCGAATCGACAGCGCTTCGTGACAAGCTCGCGGCGAACACGAAGTTTTTCCGCGAAGAACTTTCGAAGATCGGTCTGACGATCCTGCCCGGCGAGCATCCGATCGTCCCGGTCATGTTCGGCGACGCGATCCCGGCCGTTAAAATGGCGGAATCGCTATTGAAAAAAGGCGTTTACGTGATCCCGTTCTCGTTCCCGGTCGTACCGAAAGGCAAGGCGCGGATCCGGACGCAGGTCTCGGCCGCGCACTCGATGGAAGATCTCAAATTCGCCGTCGAAAAATTCGCGGAAGCGAAGGCGGAAGTCGGGATTTGACACGAACGAGTAGCCGCGGATGAACGCGGAAAGCGCGGATCGGTTCTATCGCTTCGCATCCCTAACTGTTTACGGACGGATCGCTTATCCGCGCTATCCGCGTAATCCGCGGCTAAAATGATTTCCATGGATTTTCAAAACTCGGCAAAATTCGCGGCGGAAATGGACGCCGCCGATCCGCTGGCGACTTTCCGCGAACGATTCCACTTTCCGCG
>JAKOSS010000440.1 GCA_029777145.1 Acidobacteriota bacterium
CGCAACTACGGCCCGATTACGCAGGAACATTCGGCTTGTCCGACCGCGCACTCGCACGAGTCCGGACAAGCCGGATTTTTGTCGTCAACTCCTACAAGTTCCACGCGACCTGGCTTTTCAAACGCATGATCGAACGATCTTTGCCGAGGATCTCGAAGACGGCGATCATCGACGGACCGACGGCGACGCCTGAAAGCACTGCGCGGGCGCCGTTCATGATGACTCCGAGTTTCGTGCCTTTTTCTTCGGCGAAAGCGGCGACGAGATTGTAGATCGGATCATGCGTCCAGTCATCGAGCGACTCCAGCCGTTCTCCCAATTCGGGAAGCCAATTTTGCAGATCGGGAAACTTCCGCAAATTCTTGTCGAGCGCCGCCGGATCAAAATCAAAGTCCTCGCTGAAATAGGCGCGGCCCTGCGACGAGAAGTCCTTGAGTGTGAAAAATCGCTCGCGGATGATGTCGATGGTCGTCTCGAACCACGTTTTCTCTTCGTCCTCGTATTCGTCGCGCCACAGCTTCGCAGCTTTGAGTTCGTCCTTCACGAACGGGAGGAGTTCCGCGAGCTTCATCGTCCGAATGTACTCGGCGTTCATCCAGATCGCCTTATCGTCCGTCCAACGGCGCGGGTTGTTCGAGTCAAAATTGAACGTCGCGTTCGACTGGTGGATCCGATCGAGCGAGAACTTTTCGATCAGTTCGTCCATCGAGTAGATCTCGCGTTCCTCGCCCGCCGACCAACCAAGCAGCGCGAGAAAATTGCGAAATGCGGCCGCCAGGAATCCCGCGTCGCGGTAAGTCGTCATCGACACGATCTCGCCGTGGATACGTTTTGAAAGCTTCTTGCCGCCGGGCGCGAGGATCAACGGAAGATGCGCGAAACGAGGCGGCGTCGCGCCGAGCGCTTCGTAGATCAGGATCTGTTTGTGCGTGTTCGTGAGATGGTCCTGGCCGCGGATGACGTCCGTGATCCCCATTTCGATATCGTCACAGACGACCGCCAGATTGTAGAGCGGATGACCGTCGGACCGGAGAAGTACGAGATCCTCGATCTCGTCGTAGTTTCGCTCGAGCGGTCCGTAAACGGCATCGGTGAAACTCGTCCGGCCGTCCATCGGAACTTTCAGCCGGATCGCAAACGGTTCGCCGGCCGCCGCACGCGCGTCGGATTCCTCTTTTGACAAATCGCGGTATTCGTTGTCACGAAGGTTCTTGACGCCCTGATTCGCCCGGGCGCGCTCGACGATCGCTTCCTTGATCGACTTGTCGCCGGTTTCCATCTTCGGCGTGAAATCGCGGTACGCCTTCCCTTCGTCAAGGAGTTTCGCTGCGGCCGCGCGATGTTTGGGAGCGTTCTCCGACTGATAAACGATCTCTTCGTCGGGCGCGAATCCAAGCCACGCCAGCCCCTCGAGGATCGATCGCGTCGATTCTTCGGTCGATCGGGCGATGTCCGTATCTTCGATCCGCAGCAGGAACTTGCCGCCGACGTGCCGCGCGTACAGGTAGTTGAACAGCGCGGTACGCGCCGATCCGATATGAAGGTACCCCGTCGGAGACGGAGCGAATCTAACTCTGATCATAGATCTCTTTCATCAAGTCGGCGATCTGGCGTTCGTTGGCGTCGCCGGCGGAGAAGGCGTCGATCACGCGATGCGCGTCGTCCGCGGACTTGTTCTGATTAAGTTTCTTCTTGCCCTGAAGTTCATCGACGACGATCTCGAACCCGACCACCGAACCGGCGCGGCTCAACTTGTATTCCTCGTCGATCGTTCTCCAATTCCCTGCATAATAATCCGGATCGAACGCCTCGACCATCTTTGTGATGAGCGCGAGATTTTCTTCCGGCGATTCGATCGTGACCGCGCGTCCGTAGGCGTGCACCGCCGCGTAGTTCCATGTCGGAAAGTTCTGCGGTTCGCCGTAGAGCCGCGGCGTGACATACGCGTGCGGGCCGCTGAAAATGACGAGCGCCGTGCCGTCGGCGAGTTCACGCCACTGAGAATTCGCCCGCGCCATGTGCGCGACAAGGACGGTCTGATCGCCCCGAGTTTCGATAATGAACGGCAAGTGCGTCGCCGTCGGACGAGCGTTTGACGCCGTCACGAGCGTCGCGAAATTGAATGCCTTCATGAACCGAATGCATTCTTCGCGCTCGTTGGCTGCAAAAAACTTCGGGGTATACATCAGTCTTCGTACTTCTGTGCCAGTGCTTTCGGCGCCTTCGCGCGGTACGCGATGCGCAGGGCGTGCTCAAAAACGTCGGGCCGGACGCGTTCGATCTCAAAATGCGTCGAACCTTTGAGTCCCCAACCTCCGGGAACCGGCCTGATCGAGTCTCCGTTCACGAAGAGCGATTGCTCGACCGGGGTCAGAGCGATCATCACTAGCCGTTCCGCCTCGTTCATCGTCGCAAAGATCTTCTTGCCGACCCTGAACGAAACAAGGTGAAAGTGCGGAAGTTCGACCGCTGCTTCGAACGCCAGCGCGAGTTCCCGAACTCTTTCAACGGTCAGCATTTGTCCTCAAAAACACGAAAAGCTATCAAACCCGATCATTTGATAGCCAAATCCGAAATCACCAATCCCAATTCCGCAATTCAAGTGGCGGAGACAACAGGATTCGAACCTGTGAAGGGCTTTTGACCCTTAACGGTTTAGCAAACCGCCGCTTTCAGCCGCTCAGCCATGTCTCCGCACGAGCGTTCAAAGCAATTTCCAATTCTAGACGATGAGCAAACTTTGTCAAGCAACATCGCATCATAGCCTTTGTCCAAAACAGGCGTTTGCTTGACACATTTGCCCTAACCGCAGAAAATATGCAAATGTCCGGGATGGTCGCTTTTATGGGACGGCCGCGAAAGGGCGTTGCCACTCTGAAGATCAAGCCGTTGATCCGGCTTGTTTGACGGAGGAGATGTTGATGAATTTGTCCGCTGCCCCTAAAACGGAACTCAGAAAATTGCTCGTCGCAGTCTTTGTGTTTGCGGCCTTTTTGGTCACGGCAGAGAGTTCGGCGGCGATGTCGCAACGCGCCGGCAGCCTCGGAACCATCAAGGGAATCGTCAAAGATCAACTCGGAAATCCCATCGCCAACGCATACGTTCTGATCACCAGCGTTGAAACATCGCGCCTCGTGAAACAGGTTCGATCGACGGCGAACGGCAATTTTCTCGCGCGCGTGCTTCCCGGAACATACAAGCTTCTGGCAGTTGCCGAGGGTTTCAATCCGACCGTGCTTTCGGATGTCGAGGTGAACCGCTCTGTCGAAACGTATTACGGATTCAAACTCGAACGCGCCGGAAGCGGCAACACTCTTCCCGAAAAGCGCCTGGACCGGAACTCCTCGAAATGGAGCATTCGCGCTTCGGCGATCAGGAATTCGGTTTACCAGAACACCGAAGGCGATTCGCCGGTGGATGAAGACTCGGACGATGTTGCCGACGCTGATTCCGACAAGTCGCTCAAGCCCCAAACGGCGATCGAGGCATTTTCCGCGAATCGGGACGGGGAAACCTTCGGCGGCGTGAATTTTGCCACACTCGTGCCGATCAACGAGAATTCGGAGATCGTCCTCGCCGGACAAACGACGACCGGTGCGCGCTCGCCGCAGCGTTTTGAAGCCCGCTATACGCTTAGGCCCAATGAATCGCATCAATTGCGGGTCAACGCGAGTGTCGCGAAATTGGGTTCGATCGACGTACAGAAGAGCGAACGGCAGATCGGTCAATTATCTTTGCAGGCGACCGACGAATGGCGCGTCAAGAACGGCGTGATCGTCGTGCTCGGTCTCGATTACTCGCGCTTTCTTGGAGCCGGCGACGATTTTTCGATAAGCCCGCGGCTCGGACTTCAGTACGACATCAACTCGCGGACGCGCTTACGAACGGCGTTCACGACCCAATCCGAAGATTCTTCGTGGTCACGCGCGATCGAACTGGAAGGAACGACCGTCCTGTTTCGCGAACCGACGTCGATGACCGACGTCTTTGTCGAGAACAACAAACCAAAGCTCAACAAGAGCAGCCGCTTCGAATTTGGAATTGAACGCATCCTCGACGGCAGTTCGACGATCGAGGCGAATGTCTTCTTTGACCTTTCGAACAGCAAGGGCGTCGGCCTGCTCAACGTTCCGTTCGAATTCACCGGCGGCGAGATCAATAACCTCGTGGCGAATCAGCAAGGCCGCGCACAAGGTATGCGGGTCGTCTACTCGCGTCGTCTGAATGGAGTCTTCAGCACATCGGCCGGTTACGCCTTCGGAAACGGCCAGAAGCTTTCGCAAAAGGCGCTGACGACGCCGGCGAACGCGTTCGACGATGCATTCTTCCAGACATTCTTTGGACAGTTCGACGCCGCGCTCCGCAGCGGTACTCAGGTGAAGACGATCTATCGACTTTCGTCTCAGGCGACCGTTTTCGCGATCGACCCGTTCCAGGGACGGATGATGATCTACGATCCGGGTCTGAGCGTCGTCGTCACGCAGTCGTTGCCGACACTCGGTCTGCCGATTCGCGCCGAAGCGATCATCGATGCGCGCAATCTGTTCGATCTGCAAACCGGAATTCTGGGTGAGGAAGGCAGCCTCCGACTTGCTTCTCAGAAACGCGTTTTGAGCGGCGGGATCTTGGTTAGATTCTGACGGCTCGGGGAACGGTAGCGAAATCCAAAGTCGGTGGTTCGGACTTTGGATTTTTTTGTCTCCAAAATCTTGGATGATAGAGCAAAAAACTGAATCAAGATCGATGACTGATATGAGTCGCCGGGCTGAAAAACTTGATTTATCGAGTTTATTTTCGGCGACGGTTGGCCTGACCAACTGGAACGCGTATTGCGTCATTTTTTGTTCGGTTTACTGCGTCATTCACACATGACGGGAAAAGTCCTGACAAGTTGGAGCCTGATCTGGCTGTTGGCGACCGTGCTGCTGGTCGCCGGCGGAGCCCTGAACCTTACCCAACGGGCGCTGCAGAAGCTCCCTCCGGTTGACGGCGTC
>JAKOSS010000441.1 GCA_029777145.1 Acidobacteriota bacterium
AAAAAAACCTATTGGCACAACCGGACCGAAAGGAACGGGCGGGAAGCGAAAGCGGAACGCAGGTGCTGACCGGACGCGACGAGCCGTCGGACGCGGTCGGAATACAAAATCGGCAGTCGGTAGGGTGTACATCTGAAAGCTGCCAACCTCTTGAAAGCGCTTCGGCGAAGGACGGAGGACAAAATTAGGGGTCGTGGCGAGAAATCGTTACGACCCCTGATTTCATTTGGGAAACGGATATTCCAGGCTGGGCATTTCAAGATTCCAAAGATTCCAGAGATTCCAGAGATTCCGGAGATTCCGGAGATTCCGGAGATTCCGGAGATTCCGGAGATTCCAAATACTCCAAAGATTCCAAAGATTCGAGAGTTTCCAAAGATTCGAGAGATTCCAGAGATTCCAGAGATTCCAAAGATTCCAGAGATTCCAAAGATTCCAGAGATTCCAAAGATTCCAAAGATTCCAGAGATGCGAGAGGGTCCAGAGATTCCAGAGATTCCAAAGATTCGAGAGATTCCAAAGATTCGAGAGATTCCAGAGATTCGAGATTTATGTAATCGGCGTATCATTTCCCGACTCCCGACTCCCGACTCCCGACTCCCGACTCCCGACTCCCGACTCCCGACGCTATTCATAGCGCAACGCTTCAATGGGATCCAGACGCGCAGCCTTCCATGCGGGCCAGATCCCGAAAAGGATCCCAAGTCCGACGGATACAACGAATCCGGCGACGGGTGCCCAAATCGGAATATACGTTGGCAGGATCATTCTAATAAGGAAGGACAATCCGACACCGATCACGATCCCGACAATCCCCCCGCTTCCGGTCAATGTGGCCGCCTCGATCAGAAACTGAACGACAATATCTGAGCGCCTCGCACCGACCGCTTTCCGAATTCCGATCTCACGCGTCCGCTCGGTCACCGAGACCAACATGATGTTCATGACACCGATGCCGCCGATCAGCAGTCCGACGCTCGAAATTGCGACCATCAGCAAAAAGATCCCGCTCGTGATCGCGCCGAACTGCTCAATGATCTGATCGGATGTCTGCAGTCCGAAATTGTCCGGCTTGTCGGCCGGAACTTTGCGATTCCGACGAAGAATATTGCGGACTTCTTCCAGAGCTTCGCTCATTTGGCCTTGCTTTGCCGAGATCATAATGAAGCAGTCCTCGTTGCCGGGGTATTGCTGTTTGATCGTTTTGAAAGGGATGTAAACCGCCTTGTTCTCATTGTTAGGATCGTCCGAGCTGACCAGGAAGAGTTCACGCTCCTTCAGAATTCCGATGATTCGGTAGTTTCGGCCCTCGATCTGAATGTCTTGATCAATTGCGTTCTGATACGGAAAGAGCGTGTTCGCGACGTCGATACCGATGACCGCGACGCGCGCCCGCCGAAGTTCTTCTTCGGGTGTGAAGTAACGGCCTTCCTGAAGCTCCGAAACGCCCATCCGGAAATAGTCGCCGGAGGCGCCGGTGACCGCCGCGTTCGTCATCTCGACGTCCTTGTTTCGGATATTGACGCGTTCTGCGAACGGGCCGACCGTGAAATCGACCGGCGACATGAACGGCGAAACGAATTCGCACGCGCCGCATTCGGCACGGATCGAATCGGCGTCCTCCTCGCGCAGCGGTTTTCGGGTTCGTTCTTCCATCGACGGATTGATATTGAACCCGGGGTCGAACTTGAATGCGTAGATCGTGTTAGTTCCAAACGATTCGATCTCGGTTGCGACGCGAGCGTCGATTCCGGAGACGAACGCCGCGATGACGATCACCGTCACCGTGCCGATGACGACGCCGAGCATCGTCAGGAATGACCGAAGTTTGTTCTGCCGCACCGTGTCGAGCGCGATCAGAAGGTTCTCGGTCAAACTGGAACTGTGGATCGACATTTGTCTTATTCGGATCGCAGGGCGTCGATCGGATTAAGTCCCGCCGCCCGCCACGCCGGGTAAACACCTGAGACCAATCCGACGCTGCTTGAGACGACGAGCGCGATCGTCACCCAAAGGAACGGCAACGAGGTCGGAATCGAAAAGAGCAGATCGACCGCCTTCGCGATCGCGTACGCGGCGCCGACACCGATCGACCCGCCGATCAACGCCAGCATCGTGGACTCGTAAAGAAATTGCTTCAGAATGTCGCTGCGGCGCGCACCGATACTTTTCCGAATTCCGATCTCCTTGGTTCTTTCGGTGACGCTCACGAGCATGATGTTCATGATCACGATCCCGCCGACGACCAGCGAGATCGACGTTACGCCGATCGCGGCGACTTGAACGGTCCCGAAAATCTTGTCCCTCAACTCGTTGATGGCGCTCGGTGTCACGATTCCGAAATTGTCCGGTTCGCCGGGCCCGAGTTTTCGCCTGACCCTCATCAGAGTTCTGGCTTCGTCGATCGCGGCGGCGTACGATCCCGGATTCGTTGAGGTGACGCTGATCGAGATCGACCGTCGCGAGCCGTAGATAGAGAGAAACGTCGAAAGCGGGATCGAGGCGTACATGTCGCGGGATTGACCGAACGCCGATCCCAATGGTTTGCCGACTCCGATCACCATGAAAGGCCGACCGTCGATCTTTATTGTCTGCCCTACGGCCGAGCCTCGCGGAAAGAGCTTTTCTGCGGTTTCTGATCCGATGAAGCAGACGTATTTGCGGTTCTCTTCTTCGATGTTCACGAAGTAGCGGCCGTCGGCAGCGTCAATCTTTTCTATGTCGGCGATGTTCGGAGTGGTCGCGTTGACACGGACGTTGCGGAGCGTCGTGTCCTCGAACTTGAGTTCGGAAACGGTACCTGACTTCCCGCCCGCGTCCCGAATTTTGCCGCCGGCCGTCGCCAGAGCCTCCAAGTCTTCGACCGTCACGTCACGATTGCGGCGGCGGGCATTGTTGAGAGTTTCGACGCTCGAGTAGTCTTCGATCGAGAATCGCTGGACACTGAATGCGTTCGTTCCGATGTTGGCGATCTTTTCGTCAACGTAGGAATTGAACCCTTCGATCAGCGCGACGACCACGATGACGGTCGCGACGCCGAAGATCACGCCGAGGAGCGTCAGAAACGACCGGAGTTTGTGCGCCAGGATCGCGCCGACGGCAAGTTTTAGGGCTTCGATGAATCTCACTGTGAAACTTGAGTCATAGATTGATACAGGACGTGGCCCGCTTCGCAGCACGCGGGCCTCGGGGAAACGTCGCGTGATTTCGGAACAATACTAGGAATCTTACGATATTTCACGCAGATCAAGACCAAATTTCGAAATTCGCAGGCTCCGGAAACTTTTTTTGAAAGTGTGGAAAAAAAGATATTCACAGGATCCGGAATCGGTCTCGGAGTCGAAATACAGCAGTGATCTGAGCAGCGATAAGGCGCCCGGATTTTTTCCACAGAAATTTCCACAAGCGTCCGATGGAGTTATCCACAGGGCGGATGTGATTTCGCTAAATTCCGGGCAAAAACCTAAAGTACTTTCTACTTGACGGTGAAAAAATCGGGTGTAGGATGGTTACACAGTCAAGATTGCTTACGGGCATCATGACCGGCCCAGGGAGAGGCGAGCGGAGCGGCGACGTTCCGATTCGAGAGTGGAAGTCAACGGAGACGGAAGCTATCAACGCCCTGGATCGAAGCCGAAAGGCT
>JAKOSS010000442.1 GCA_029777145.1 Acidobacteriota bacterium
CCGAGATCGCGGCGGTCATTCGACAGCTCATCTCTGACGATGAAATCTAGTTTGACGGGAATTGCGAGATCCTTCTCCGCCAAGGCCAGAGCGCGGCGCGCCGGATGGTTCCGGGACTCGTTCTCGATCGACGGATCGACACGGATCCTCGATCTCGGTTCCGAGACCGGCGAGAACATTCATGCCGTGCTCGATGGGACGGACTACGCGGCGGAGAACGTTTACATCGCCGACATCGACGCTGCCGCCGTCGAAAAAGGAGCGGCGAAGTTCGGCTTTGTCCCGGTCGTGATCGACGAGCTGTCTTCGCTGCCGTTCGACGACGGATTCTTCGACATCGTTTACTGTTCGTCGGTCATTGAGCACGTCACGGTCCCGAAGGACGATGTCTGGACGCTCCGTTCCGGAGCGGAGTTCAACGCTGTGGCGGAAGCTGCTCAGCGCGCGTTTGCCGCGGAGATCGTCCGCGTCGGGCGCGGCTATTTCGTTCAGACGCCGGCGCGTGGCTTTCCGGTCGAGAGCCATTCATGGCTTCCGTTTGCCGGGCAGTTGCCGCGTCCGCTTTTGGTCTCGGCGCTGAAGTTGACGAATGCATTTTGGATCAAAAAGACCATTCCGGATTTTCGGCTTTTCGGAAAATCTGAGTTTGCCGAGCTTTTCCCCGGTGCCCGAGTTCTTTGCGAGCGATCGTCGGGGCTGACAAAGTCGTATGTGGCCGTCAAGCGGCCCGATTCTGAACGTGAATTTGAAAAACGATGACTAAGAATGTCGATCTTGAGAAGATCGCGCGCGGTGTCCGTCTGATGCTCGAAGGCATGGGCGAGGACGCCGACCGTGACGGTCTGCAAAAAACCCCTGAACGCGTCGCGCAGTTCTACGCGGAACTGACCGAAGGAATGTGGGAAGACGCGAAGCAGCATATCGTGCCGCTGCCCGGCGACTCGCATGACGAGATGGTGATCGTCAAAGACATCGCGATCGCTTCGGTCTGCGAGCATCACCTGGCGCCGTTCGTCGGAAAATGCCACATTGCATACATTCCGAAGGGCGGGCGGATCGTCGGTTTGTCGAAGTTGGCGCGGCTTGCCGAGATCTACGCACGCCGTCTGCAGGTTCAGGAACGGATGACGCAGCAGATCGCCAAAACGCTGTTCGAGGGGCTCGATCCGCTCGGCGTGATGGTCGTGATCGAAGCGGAGCATACGTGCATGACGCTGCGCGGCGTCAAAAAGCCGGGCGCGAAGACGGTGACGTCGGCGGTGCTCGGCGGATTCCGTCGGGATCCGCGGACGCGCGCCGAAGCGATGGCGCTCATTAAGGGATGAGCAGTGAGCAGTGAGCAGTCGGGAGTCGGGAGTTAGGAGTCGGGAGTTAGGAGTCGAGAGTTAGGAGTCGGGAGTTAGGAGTCGGGAGTTAGGAGTCGGGAGTTCAGGACTTCGACGCACGACCCACGACTCACAACCCACGACTCACGACTCTCGACTCGCAACTGACCAATGACGAAGGACAAAGGACGAAAATGAAAAGAATTGTTGCATTTCTATTATTGATCTCGATCGCGCAGATCGGAGTTTTCGGCAAGGACAAGTATCCCGATTACCGCTCCCTTTTCAGCGAGAAAAAGCTGAAGGATTACGTCCGATTCCTCTCTGACGACGGATTTCAGGGGCGTGCGCCGGGTTCCGTAGGCGGCGAACTCGCGGCGAAATACATTGCCGGGGAACTCGAACAAATGGGGATCAGGCCGGGAAACAACGGTTCCTTCTTTCAGCCCGTGTCACTCGTCGCCGCCAAGGCTGACCGAGAAACCAAACTTCGGGTCTCGAACCGGAATGCCACATTCGATTACGATTTCGGAGACGATTTTGTCGCGACGACCGGCGCCCAGACCGAGTTCATCAACGCGGATGCCGATCTGGTTTTTGTCGGATACGGGGTCGATGCCCCCGAGCAGAAGTGGAACGACTACAAAGGAAGCGACTCGGATTATCGCGGGAAGATCCTCGTGATGCTGGTCAACGATCCGCCGGCGACGTCGAAGGAACCGAATCTTTTCGGCGGCAAGGCGCTGACCTATTACGGCCGCTGGACGTACAAATACGAGGAAGCGGCGCGCCGCGGCGCGGTCGGCGCGATCCTGATCCATACGGACCAATCGGCCGGTTACGGCTGGAATGTCGTTCGGACGTCAAATGGCAACTGGCGCTACGAGGTCGCCCGCACGCCGACCGACCGCACACCGTTCCTGCAATTCAAGTCATGGGTCACGGATCAGACCGCGAAACGCATCTTCTCGCAGGCGAATCTGAATCTTGACGAACTGCGCGAAAAGGCCGCCGACCGCGACTTCAAGCCCGTCAACCTTGGGCTTCGCGCAAATCTGAATCTCAAGAGCGAGATCAAACGACTCAACTCGAACAACGTCGTCGGAATTTATGAAGGACGCGACAACGATCTGAAGGACGAGTATGTCGTGTACACCGCCCACTGGGACCATCTCGGCGTCGGGGAACCGAACGCCAAGGGCGACACGATCTACAACGGTGCGCTCGACAACGCCTCGGGCTGCGCGCAGGTGCTCGCGATCGCCGAGGCGTTCACGAAACTTCCCGAAAAAGAACGCCCCAAACGATCGCAGGTCTTTCTTTTCACCACTGCCGAAGAACAGGGATTGCTCGGGGCCGAATGGTATTCGCGAAACCCGGTCTTTCCGCTCGACAAGACGGCCGCGAACATCAACATCGACGGCGGGAATTTTCTCGGATTGACGCGCGATTACGGCGCTCTCGGCGCTGATCGCTCGAGCCTTTGGGAGATCGTCGGCGACGTTTTGAAATCACGGAACATGTCGTTTCTGCCGGACGCGTATCCCGAACAGGGGTTCTTTTTCCGCTCAGATCATTTTCCGTTCGCGAAAATGGGCGTGCCGGCGCTGAGTATTCAGGACGGCGACGATTATGTCGGAAAGCCCCGTGATTTCGGAAAGAAGTTCTTCGAGGAGTACAACCGGAAGAATTATCACCAGCCGTCAGATGAATTCAGCGAGGACTGGCGTTTCGACGGAATGGTCCAGTCGCTCGACATCACCTTCTCGATAGGACTTGCGGTCTCGAACGAAAAGAAGCTTCCGCGGTACAACAAAGGTGATGAGTTTGCCAACGCGCAGCCGAACAGGAAATAGTTAATTGTTGATGGGATGTTTAGCCGCGGTCGATCGGAACATACCATCAACCGATACACGATGAAATCTTTTTACATCACAACTCCGATCTACTACGCGAACTCGCTGCCGCATCTCGGGCATCTGTACACGACGATCGTCGCCGACGCGCTCGCGCGGCATAAGCGTCAGCGTGGATTCGAGACGTATTTCCTGACCGGGACCGACGAGCACGGGATCAACATCCAGCGTGCCGCACAATCGGCCGGAAGGACGCCGCGCGAGCAGGTCGATTACATTTCCGGCGAACTCAAGCGGATGTTCGCTGAGTTCGGGCTGACCGGATACGACGTGTTCATGCGCACGACCGAGCCGTTCCACTACGCCGGTGTGCAGAAACTATGGACGACGATCGCCGCGAACAAGACCCCGAAAGGCAACGACGCGATCTACAAAGGACATTACGAAGGCTGGTTTTGCGCCCCGTGCGCGGAGTTCAAGACCGAGACCGAATATCGCCTCGAAGACGGATCCGATGTTCCGCTGTGCCTGATCCACGAACGCCCGCTCGACCGCGTTTCCGAGGAGAACTACTTCTTCAGGCTTTCGGATTACGGCGATACGCTGCTCGAGATCATCGCCAACGAACCCGATCGACTGCGGCCGGAAGCGCGGCGCAACGAGGTCGCGGCGTTCATCAGGCAGGGACTCCAGGATCTCGCGATTTCGCGCGAAAAGAAGTCGGTTTCGTGGGGCGTTCCCGTTCCGGGCGATGACGATCACGTGATGTACGTCTGGCTCGACGCGCTCTCTAACTACATCACCGCGCTCGGTTGGGGCAGCGACGATCGATCGAAGTTCGATCGTTATTGGCCGTCGGCGCATCATCTGGTCGGCAAGGACATCCTGCGTTTTCACACGGTATATTGGTGGTCGTTTCTTCTCGCTGCCGGCGTCGAACTGCCGCAGATGGTTTATGCGCACGGTATGTGGCTCGACGCCGAAGGCCGGAAAATGGGCAAAACGCTCGGAAATGTAATCAGTCTCGACGTTCTCAAAAAGTATTTCCAAACGGACGTCATTCGCTATTTTGTGCTTCGCGAGATGGTTTTCGGGCAGGACGGCAATTTCGGGTACGGGAACCTGATCGACCGCGCGACCGCCGATCTGGCGAACGGTCTCGGCAATCTTTCGTCGCGCACATTGTCGATGATCACGAAATATCGGGATGGCCGTATTCCGTCCGGTGCGATTCACGACGAAAATTTCATATATACGAAACGGATCGGTTTGGCGACCGACGATCAGGAACTCGCTTCCGTTCTCGCGCACGCCCGCGACGAATTTGTCCGCCGGTTCGATAATTTCGAGTTTTCGCAGGCGCTTGAGACTCTCTGGACGGTGATCGCTCGGATCGACAAGATGATCACCGATTCAAAACCGTGGGAGCTCATCAAGGATCCGAACCAGACGGAATCGCTTTCGGCGGTGCTGTACAGGTCGGCCGAGACCCTGCGCTGGCTGTCGGTGCTGCTCTTTCCGGTGATGCCGGAGGCGGCGCAGAGCATTTACGCCCAGCTTGGGCTCGCGGACGATCTCGCGTCGGTCAATCCGGAAGAACTCGTCTGGGGCGGACTTGCGGCGGGAACGCCGATCGGTGAGACGGTCGCCGTTTTCCCGCGACTCGAAAAAAACAAGATCATGAGTGAAATCGAAGAAGCAAAAACTGAAGCGCCGGCGCCCGTTGAGGCGGTCCCGGCCGAACCCGTCGTCGAGGAGAATTTCATCACCATCGACGATTTCCTGAAGGTCGAACTGAAGATCGGCGAAGTGCTCGTTTGTGAGCGCATTCCGAACGCCGACAAACTGCTCCGGTTCGAGATCGATCTCGGCGAAGAAAAGCCGCGTCAGATCCTTGCGGGACTCGCCGAGTATTATGAACCAGAGAAACTCATCGGGCGCAAAGTGGTTGTCGTTGCGAATCTCAAGCCGCGAAAAATGCGCGGTCTCGAATCGCAGGGCATGATCTGCGCGGCTTCGCTCGACGGCGACGAAACCCCGCCCGCGATGGCGACCTTTGTCGAAGAAGTGAAGAAAGGCGCGCGACTCAGATAATCGAATATGTTCAAAACCAAAAACCTCATACTCATCGTGATGCTCATTGTTGCGTCGGCGGGGATTTCCCTTGGTCAGAATGTAGTCGAGATGCCGACTCCGAAACCGACTCCCAGACCGACGCCGAATTCGACTGCCGAACTGACCGACGACGAAGTTCAGCGACGGGTGTTCCAGACGTTTCAGACCGAGGACGAGGATTGGCGCGAGTTCGAATATCCGGAGAATCAGTTCAAGGCGAAGTTTCCGCGGACGCCCGTGAAACAGTCGATGACGATCTTGGAAAAAGGGCTCGGAAATCCGCGTCTGACGATCTACTTCGGCGCGGGCGACAACGGCGTCTATTGTATCGGCCAGTTGCGGCTTCCGTATCCGATTCGCGAAAAGGCGGCCCTTCAGGAGACGTATCGGGGATTTGTCGACGGAATCCTTGCCGGCGAGCGATTTGCTCACGACAAAACCTCCGAAATCGTGTTCAAGGGCGTGCCCGGCGTGAAAGTCACGGGCTCATATCCGAATGAGACTCCGGTCGAGGTCCGAGCGATCGTCGTCGGGAAGAATCTTATTTACGCGATGGTCATCGGCGGAGGTCCCGGTCGATCGCCGGATTCGCCGGCGCGGATCAGTCTCGCGGATTCGGAGCGGTTCCTCGATTCGCTCGAGATTCTTCCCGAAAAAGAGGCGCCGGTCGTCGCGGACTCGCCGATCTTCAAGTCGTCGGTCACCGATTCCGTTTTCACGAGCGACTACTTTCTGTTCTCGCTCAAGGTTTCGCCGGAATGGTTTTTCCTGGTGCAGTCGGACATCAACGATCTCCGAGGTCTTTCTGGCGGGGCCGCGAAACCGACCGCGACGGCGCCGCGCCGCAATCTGTTTGCGGTCACGACCAAGGCGCTTGGAATGGAGCGCAATTCGATGCTCGAGTGCAACGTCGTGAAATCGCCGAGTGCTCGGGCGACGACGATGCAATTGGCCGAGGCGACTCGTCTGCAGTACCTGCGGCTCGGCAGATACAAAACGGTCTCGAAGCCGGTCAGCGAGTCGGTCGGAGGCGTCGCTTTTGTCAGGATCGATACGACTGGCGCAACCGGAAGCGCGCCGTTTTCACAAAGGGTGTATTTCGTGGTCCGCAAGGGTTATGTACTGATCTTCATCATCACCGCGTTCGACGAGAATGAATTGGAGCCGGTCGTGAATGCGTTCAAGACGATCAAATTCAGGGCGAAATGAGACTTGTCGACTCACATTGCCACATCGACGGATCGCAGTTTGATGAGGACCGTGAGGAGGTGATCGCGCGGGCGCGCGGCGCGGGCGTCGTCGCGATGATGAATATCGGCAGCGGATCGCCGCGCGATGATTCGTTTGAAAAGACCGTCGAACTGGCAAGGTCGCACGATTTTGTCTACGCCGCGGTCGGGATCCATCCGCATGACGCGAGCGAGTACTCGGATGAAGTCGAGAACCGCTTGATGGACCTCGCACGCTCGACGCCGAAAGTGCTGGCCTGGGGCGAGATCGGACTCGATTTCTACTATGACCACAGCCCGCGCGACATACAGATCAAGGTGTTCCGAAGGCAGATCGGCGTAGCCCGACGACTGGGACTTCCGATCGTGATTCACAGCCGAGACGCGAACGACGAGACCATCGAGATCCTGCATGAAGAGTGCTCGCACGAGGGTTTTCGCGGCGGGATCATGCATTGTTTCGGCGGCACCGCCGCAATGGCGGAAGCGCTGATACCGCTCGGATTCATGATCTCTTTTGCCGGCAACGTAACGTTCAAGAAGGCGGACGAACTGCGCGATGCCGCACGGGTCGTTCCGCTCGACCGGCTGCTGATCGAGACGGACTGCCCGTATCTGGCGCCGGTCCCGATGCGCGGCAAGCGGAACGAGCCGTCGTTCGTCGCGCACACCGCGTCGTTTCTCGGAGAATTCTTCGGCATC